>NZ_JAVIIV010000013.1:0-190909 GCF_033977215.1 Mesorhizobium humile | reverse complement strand
TCCAGCCCGCCGAAGATCGCGCCGACGATCGGCATGATGATGTCATTGACAAGCGATTCGACGATCTTGCCGAAAGCGGCGCCGATGATGACGCCGACGGCCAAGTCCATCACATTGCCCTTGGAGATGAATTCCTGGAATTCTTTCAGCATTCGACCCTCCTTGCATCACGGGCCGCGCTGCCGCCTCTCCAGTCCTTCGACGCCGACCCAAGGTTCACAATAACAAAAACCCCCGGTTGCAAAACCGGAAAATGAGCCAAGGCACCGGTTTGTGTTTACATAGCGTCATCAAGCACATATGCGCCGAAAGCCGCGATGGACTTGGGCTCCAAGCTGTGATTGCGTCTAGCCCAGGCCAGGGTGGAGACCGACTTTGAATCAAGAATAGAGCATGATGTCGCCCGAAAACCGCTTCCCACTTTTCGGCATCATGCTCCAGGGAGGAAGTGCGGACCGTGCAAGGCTGGTTCGTCGTCATCATCGCGATCGCCTATGTGACGCTGCTTTTCGCCATCGCCAGCGTCGGCGACCGGCGTTCGGCTACGATCGGCCTGGGCCGGGCACGGCCTTTCATCTATGCGCTCAGCCTGGCCATCTACTGCACCTCCTGGACCTTTTTCGGCTCGGTCGGCCTTTCCTCCGAGCGCGGCCTCGAATTCCTCGGCATCTATACCGGTCCGGTGCTGGTCTTCGTGTTCGGCTTCCCGCTGCTCAACCGCATGATCCGGCTGGCAAAAAGCGAGAAGATCACCTCGATCGCCGACTTCCTCGGCGCCCGCTACGGCAAGAGCTTCACAGTCGCGGCGATCGCGACGCTGATCGCAACCGTCGGCGCGGTGCCCTACATCGCGTTGCAGCTCAAGGCGATCTCGGGCTCCGTCAGCCTGATGGTCGAGCACTATACCGGCTCGCCGCCCTCCTTCGATCCCTTCGTCAGCGATATCTCGCTGGTGGTGGCGATGCTTTTGGCGCTGTTCGCGGTGCTGTTCGGCACCCGCCATGCCGACGCCACCGAACATCAGGACGGGCTGGTGCTCGCGGTGGCGGTCGAGACCGTGGTCAAGCTCGCCGCCTTTCTCGCCATCGGCCTGATGGTGACGTTCCTGATCTTCGGCGGCCCCGGCGACATGTTCGCCAAGCTCGCCGGAAACGGCCAGGTGCGCCAGGCCATGAGCTACAGCACCTCCCTGGCCACCTGGCTGGTGCTGACTGGCCTCAGCGGCTTTGCCGTGCTGATGCTGCCGCGGCAGTTCTACGTCACGATCGTCGAGAACCGCAGCGAGGCGGAACTGCGCACGGCGACCTGGGTGTTCCCGCTCTATCTCGTGGCGATCAACCTCTTCGTGCTGCCGATCGCCTTTGCCGGCTTGTCGCTGGTCGGCACCAAGACCAGCAGCGACCTTTACGTGCTGTCGCTGCCGCTGCTCAGCGGGCATGACCTGCTGGCGATGGCCGCCTTCGTCGGCGGCCTGTCGGCGGCGACCGCCATGGTGATCGTCGAGAGCGTCGCGCTGTCGATCATGATCTCCAACGATCTCGTCATCCCGCTGTTCGTGCGGCGCGTGCTCAAGACCAGTTCCTCGGAGAACGAGGACTGGTCGACGCTCATCCTCAACGTGCGCCGCGCCTCGATCTTCATCATGCTGTTCATCGCCTTCCTCTATTATCGCGAGAGCACCAACAGCGCGCGGCTGTCGTCGATCGGCCTGATGTCGTTTGCCGCGATCGCGCAATTCGCGCCGGCGCTGATCGGCGGCCTGATCTGGCGCCGCGCCAATGGCCGGGGCGCAGCACTCGGCATGGTCGCCGGCATCGCCGTCTGGAGCTACACGCTGCTACTCCCCTCGTTGGTCGGTCCCGCTTCCGGCATCGTCGCCCATGGGCTGTTCGGCTTCGAGGCGCTGAGGCCGCAGGCGCTGTTCGGCACCGTCGGCGAGCCGCTGAACCATGGCGTGCTGTGGAGCCTCTCGGTCAACGCCCTGTTCTTCGTGCTTGGATCTCTGTCGCGAGCATCGGTACCGCTGGAGCGGATCCAGGCGGCGATCTTCGTGCCGCGCGAGGCCGGCCCGATGCCGAGCCTCAGGCGCTTCCGCACCGCCGTCACCGTCAACGACCTGAAGGATACGATCTCGCGCTATCTCGGCGTCGAGCGCACGGAGCGCTCGTTCCAATCCTTCGAGAGGGACGCGAAAGTCTCCCTGCACGGCACCGAACAGGCCAGCATGGATGTCATCCGCTTCTCGGAGCAGCTGCTGGCGAGCGCCGTCGGCTCTTCCTCGGCGCGGCTGATCCTGTCGCTGCTCTTCCGCCGCAACGATCGCGATTCCAAGGATGCCTTCAAGCTGCTCGACGACGCCACCGAGGCGCTGCAGCACAATCGCGACCTCTTACAGATCGCGCTCGACCAGATGGAGCAAGGCATCACTGTCTTCGACCGCGATTTCCGGCTGATCTGCTGGAACCGGCAATACCGGCTGCTGTTCGACCTGCCGGACGAGATGGGCCAGGTCGGCGTCTCGCTCGACCGGATCCTGCGCCATCTCGCCGAGCGCGGCGATATCCCCGCCGACCAGCGCGTGACGACGCTCAACCGGCTGACCAGCTTCGCCGGCCCGTGGCAGATGGAGCTCAAGACCAGCGGCCGCATCCTGGAGCTGCGCTCCAACCCGATGCCCGATGGCGGCATCGTCGCCACCTATGCCGACATTTCCGGCCGCGTCGAGCAGGACCTGGCGCTGAAGCGGGCCAATGAATCGCTGGAGCAGCGGGTCAAGACCCGCACCATCGAGCTCACCCGCGTCAACGAGGAACTGGCGCAGGCGCAGATGCTGGCCGAGGAAGCCAATCTCGGCAAGACGCGCTTCCTCGCCGCCGCCGGCCACGACATCCTGCAGCCGCTCAACGCGGCGCGGCTCTATTGCTCGTCGCTGATCGAGAAGGCCGGCAAGGGACCGGCCGGGAAGGCCGCCGTCAACATCGAATCCTCCCTGGAATCGGTCGAGACCATCCTCGGCGCGGTGCTCGATATCTCGCGGCTCGACGCCGGCGCCATGAAGCCCGAGAACGCCGCCTTCAACCTCGGCGGACTGCTCGGCCAGATCGGCAACGATTTTCGCCCTTTGGCCGCTGAAAAGAAGCTCGAACTCACGATCATCCCCTCCTCGCTCGGCGTCATGACCGACCGCAACCTGCTGCGCCGGCTGATCCAGAACCTCGTTTCCAACGCCATCAAATACACGCGCCAGGGCCGCATCCTGGTTGGCGTGCGGCGGCGCGGCGAGCTGGCCGAGATCCAGGTGATCGACACCGGCATCGGCATTGCCGGCGACAAGCTCAACACGGTCTTTCACGAGTTTACGCGCCTCGACGAGGGCGTGCGCGAGGCCGAAGGCCTTGGCCTGGGTCTCTCCATCGTCGACCGTATCGCCAGGGTGCTGAGGCTCGAGATCCGCATCTACTCCAACCCCGGCAAGGGCACGCGCTTTTCCGTCATCCTGCCGGTCGCGGCGGTCGCCGCGCCGCCGCGCGAAACCGGCAAGGCGCCGGCCCGCTCCGCCTCGACGCTTGCCGGGCTCAATGTGCTGTGCATCGACAATGACGCGCGCATCCTCGACGGCATGCGGCTGCTGCTCGAAGGCTGGGGATGCCATGTCGAGACGGCTTCGGGATCAGGCGATCTCGTGAAACCCGGCGCACCGAAACCGGACCTGGTGCTTGCCGACTATCATCTCGACGGCAGCACCGGGCTCGATGCCGTC
The DNA here is from genome assembly GCF_033977215.1 of Mesorhizobium humile. Taxonomy (NCBI): domain Bacteria; kingdom Pseudomonadati; phylum Pseudomonadota; class Alphaproteobacteria; order Hyphomicrobiales; family Phyllobacteriaceae; genus Mesorhizobium; species Mesorhizobium humile. The sequence goes on along the minus strand of NZ_JAVIIV010000013.1, from coordinate 187,149 downwards.
GCCAGGCTGCGCGCCGCCTACGGACAGGACCTGCCCTGTGTGCTGGTCACCGCCGACCGCTCCAGCGAAGTGCGCGCGGCTGCAGGCCGGCTCGACATTCCCGTCGTCAACAAGCCGCTGAAGCCAGCGGTGCTGCGCTCGATGATGGCGCGCGTCAGGCCGCTGGCGCCGGCGGCGGAGTAGTCGCTGGCCGGTGCTTCAACCTCTACGTCCGAGACCTCTCAGATAAGCGCAGAACATGTCGACGAGCGCTTCTCCGACCGGCAGCTTCAGATGGAGCTGTCGGCCATTTGCGAATTGCGGAACCGAGGCCTCGCGCCACTAGCAGGCGGACGGTGATCGCGAAACGCCATGGCAAGGGTGCGCAACGCATCGCGCGACTGGGCGTCGGAGAGCGTGGACAACAGCACGATCTCCGATGCCGGCAGCGGCGGCAGGCCGAATTTGCGGCTGATCTCGATCGTGCCGGGCGGAACCAGGCGAGACGAGAAGGCGCCGGCGGCAAGGCCCGCCGACACGGCCTCCGCAACCGCGAAGGAGCCGCAGCCCAGGAAGACTTGTGTCCACGGTATACCGACCGCGTCGAGCGTGCCGGTGACGACGTCGCGGATGCTGCAGGAGGGCGAGGAGGCGGCCAGCCGCAGCGGCTCGCCAGCGCGGTAGACGAAGTCCGGCGTCGCGTACCAGCCGAAATGCTCGGGCGCCAGCACCTCGCCGTCGCGGCGGCCGTCCCCACGCCGCACGATCGCCGCATCGAGATCGCCGCGATCGAAGGCGGCGAGCAGGTCGCGTGTGTCGTCAAGCCTGACCTCGATGGTCAGCGCCGGGTCATGCGCACTGAGCCGCGCCAGCAAGGTCGGCACCTCGGCGCCGCCGACATGGGTGGCGATGCCGAGCCGAAAATGGCGGCGAACAGCCGTAAGACTGGCGACAGCGCGGTCGTGCGCGGCAAGCAGCTCGCGCGCCGGCTCCAGGAAGACGGCACCGCGCGTTGAAAGCCGCACCAGCCGCGGCGTCCGCTCGATCAGTCTTTCGCCGATCCGGTCTTCCAGCCGCTTCAGCTTGACGCTGATCGCGCCCTGGGTGCTGCCAATGGCGTCGGCGGCGTGGGTGAAGCTGCGTAGGTCGGCGACAGTAACGAAGGCTCTTACCGCATCTACGTCCAGCGTCATGTCAGCTATCCTGTTTTGTTGTCTCTGAAATAGCCAACCATGCAATTCTAAAATGATCAAGCCTGCCTTAACTTGGGTTGGGCGTACAGCGGCAAACCATCCGGTTTCGCCCTGCCCCAAGAAATTCGAGAGGTTTGACCATGACTCCTGTCCTCACCCGCCGGGGCATCGTCGTTCTGTTCGCCGCATGTCTTGCCTGCCTGATGTTCGGGCTGGAGATATCGAGCGTTCCCACCATCCTGCCGACGCTGGAGCAGGTGCTCAAGGCGGACTTCAGGCAACTGCAATGGGTGATGAACGCCTATACGATCGCCGTCACGAGCGTGCTGATGGCGGTCGGCACCATTGCCGATCGTTATGGGCGCAAGCGCGTCTTCCTGGTCTCGATCGCCGCCTTCGGGCTTGCCTCGCTGATCTGCGGCCTGGCGGGCAACGTCTCGACGCTGATCGCCGCGCGCTTCCTGCAGGGGTTGAGCGGCGGCGCGATGCTGATCTGCCAGCTCGCCGTGCTGTCGCATGAGTTCCAGGACGGGCGCGAGCGCGCCGTGGCCTGGGGCTGGTGGGGCGTCGTCTTCGGCATCGGCCTCGGCTTCGGTCCGATCATCGGCGGCGGTATCGTCGCCGTGTCGAGCTGGCAATGGGTGTTCCTCATCCATGTAGCGGTTGCGGTCGTCGCCTTCGTGCTTGCCTTGGGCGGGGTCCATGAATCGAGAGATCCGCAAGCGGGCAGGCTGGATCTCGCCGGCATCCTGACCTTGTCGCCTTCCGTCTTCTGCCTCGTCTTCTACATCACGCAGGGACCGGAGCTCGGATTTGCCAGCCCCGCCGCCCTGGCGATCCTTGGCCTGTCGATCGCGAGCTTCGTGGCTTTCCTCGTCGCCGAAAGGGTCAGCAAGCGGCCGATGTTCGACTTTTCGGTGTTTCGCATCCGCCCGTTTTCCGGCGCGATCGTCGGCTCGGCGGCGATGAATATCAGCTACTGGCCGTTCATGATCTATCTGCCGATCTGGTTCCACGCAGGCCTCGGCCTCGACAGCTTCGCCACCGGCCTTGCCTTGCTCGCCTACACGCTGCCGACGCTGGTCATGCCGCCTTTGGCCGAGCGGCTGTCGCTGCGCTACCGGCCCGGCGTCATCATCCCGGCGGGGCTTGCGATCATCGGCGTCGGTTTCTTCCTGATGAAATGGGGCAGCGCCGCGGCCCATGCCAGCTGGCTGACCATGCTGCCCGGCTGCCTGATCGCGGGCGCCGGGCTCGGCATCACCAACACGCCGGTCACCAACACGACCACCGGCTCGGTTTCGCGCAACCGCGCCGGGATGGCGTCCGGCATCGACATGAGCGCGCGCATGATCTCGCTTGCGGTGAACATCGCGGTGATGGGCTTCATCCTGGCGAACGGCGTGCTCTCCCATCTCATGATCGCGCTGCCCGATCTCGACAGCGCAAGACTCCGTCAGTTCGCCGAGGCGATCGCGGCCGGCAATCCGGTGCCGAGCCTGCCGGACGACGTCCCGCATGGCGCGCTGGCGAGCGGCTTTGGCTGGGTGATGCTCTATGGCGGCGTCGCCGTATGGATCATGGCGGCGATCGGCTTTGCGATCTTCAAGGCACGACCGGCGCGGCAGGAAGCGGTTCAGCGCCCGGACTGAAACGGACGGTCAGCCGACCGGCTGCAGCGGGTCGCCGCCGATCTTCGACAGCTGGATCACCGCCTGGGTGCGGCTGTCGACACCGAGCTTCTGCAGGATGGCCGAGACATGCGCCTTGATGGTGGCCTCGGAGACGCCGAGTTCATAGGCGATCTGCTTGTTGAGCAAGCCCTCCGCCAGCATGCCGAGCACTCGCGTCTGCTGCGGCGTCAGGGCCTGCAGGCGCTTGATCAGGTCGGAGATCTCCGGATCGCGCTCGACGCCGAGCTCGATACCGGCGGGCGCGGCGATATCGCCGGCAAGCACCGCCTGCACGGCGGCGCGGATTTCTTCCATGCTGGCCGATTTGGAAATGAAGCCGGACGCTCCGAGATCGAGCGCGCGGCGGATGGTGACGGGATCGTCATGCGCCGACACCACCACCAGCGGCACCGCCGGATGGATACCGCGCAGCGAGATCAGGCCGGAGAGGCCGCTGGCGCCCGGCATCGACAGGTCGAGCAGCACCATGTCGACATCCTCGTTGGCGAGCACCAGCGCCTTGGCGCTTTCGAAATCCCCTGCCTCATGGATGGCGGCAACGTCGCCGACGCCGGCCAGCGCCTCCTTCAGCGCGCCGCGAAAAAGCGGATGGTCGTCGGCAATGACGAAAGTGTGGCCCGACGGCAAATATTCCTCCCCCGATCCCATCATCATTGTGTGCTTCTTGCGGGGACCGGAATGATTATGCGGTGACGCGGCGCGTTTTCAAGCGGCAAAGGCCGCGCGCGGGGTTTTCCCCAACGGTTCGGCTCTTGTTTTGCGCAATTCCGGACGGAAAACCGCTATGCACTTTTCCTGAAATTGCGCCCTCGGTTCAGGTCTTCTGGTTCAGCTTGCCGCTGTCGCCGTCTTCCTTGTCCATGTCCTTGACGATGTCCTTGAAGGTTCGGAAGAACTGCTCCATGTAGCCCATCGTCTTGTTGAAGTCCTCCTGGCTCGGCAGTTGCGATTCCAGCCGGGCCGAGAGCGAATTCTCGAGCTTGGCGACGCGCGCGTCGAGCGCCTTGACCGAATTGTCGAGCCGGTCGATCTCGTCCTGGTAGGCGGCCCGCTCGTCGGCCGCCATCTTGCAGACGAGCTGGCCGGTGCGCTCCTCGCAGATCGACATGGCGCCGGTCCTTGTGTCCATGCGGACATAACCGTCGGCGGACTTCTCCAGCCGATAGTGGTCGGTCTCCTCGGAATAGGCGGACGCGGCAACCAGCGAGCAGAGCGCCGCGGGGATCAGGATGTGCTGCAGACGCATAGTGTCCTCCATGAGCCAGTGAAGGCGGGCTATCACAGGTTTGCGCCGGAAATGGGGAAGAGTCGAGCTTGAGCCTTCCCCGCACCTTCGGTTCGGACTATAGCGCGACAATGTCTCAGATTATCTACAAGATCGCCCCCGAGGCGCTTTGGCGCGAAGCCGAGAGGAACGGGCGCTTCATCGGCGCGCCGATCGACATCGCCGACGGCTTCATCCATTTCTCCACCGCCGGCCAGGTGCGCGAGACCGCGGCCAGGCATTTCGCCGGCCAGAGCGATCTGCTGCTTATCGCCATCGACGGGGCTAAGCTGGGCGACGCGCTGAAATACGAGGTGTCGCGCGGCGGCGCCCTGTTCCCGCATCTTTACGCTCCGCTCGCTCTCGATGCCGCCCTCTGGGTCAAGCCGCTGCCGCTCGGCGCGAACGGCCACGAATTCCCGGCGCTGGAGGGCGAATGAGCGTGCTCGACCGGATCGGCCAGAAGCTGCTTTTCTCGTTCGATCCGGAAACCGCGCACGGCATGTCGATCGCGGCTTTGCGCTGCGGGCTTCCGGTCGGCGCGACCACGACGCGCGACGCGCGTCTCAAAACCCGCCTCTGCAGCCTCGACTTCCCGAATCCGCTGGGCATGGCGGCCGGCTACGACAAGAACGCCGAGGTTCCGGACGCGCTGCTGGGGCTCGGCTTCGGCTTTGCCGAGGTCGGCACCATCACGCCGCAGCCGCAATCGGGCAATCCGAAGCCGCGCATCTTCCGGCTGATGGCGGACGAGGCGGTGATCAACCGGCTGGGCTTCAACAATGAGGGTCACGCGGCCGCGGAAAAGCGGCTTGCCGCGCGCAAGGGGCGGCCGGGTATCATCGGCGTCAACATCGGCGCCAACAAGGACAGCGCCGACCGCATCGCCGACTATGAGCGCGGCGTCGCCCGCTTCGCGCCCTATGCGAGCTATCTGACCGTCAACATCTCCTCGCCAAACACGCCGGGCCTGCGCAACATGCAGGCGCGCGAGCAGCTCGGCGAATTGCTGTCGCGGGTGATGGCCGCGCGCGCCACCGCTCTTGCGCAACCGCCCGTCTTCCTCAAGATCGCGCCGGACCTCGTCGAAGCGGGACTCGAAGACATCGCCGCCGAGGTCGTCGAGAAGGAAGTCGATGGCGTCATCGTTTCCAACACGACGCTGGCGCGGACCGGATTGCGGAGCGCGACCATGGCCGGTGAAGCCGGCGGTCTCTCTGGAAAACCATTGTTCGAGCGTTCGACCGCGGTTCTGGCCCGGATGCGCAGGCTGCTTGGCCCGCAGATCGCGATCATCGGTGTCGGCGGCGTCGATTCCACCGAGGCGGCATTGGAAAAGATCCGCGCCGGCGCCGACCTCGTCCAGCTCTACACCGGGATGATCTATGCCGGGCCGGCGCTGCCCGGGCGCATCGTTGCCGGCATGGCGCGCTTTGTGGAGAAGGAGCGCCTCAAATCTATCAGAGAGCTGCGCGATACCGGCTGCGCAAGCTGGTCCGAACGACTCTGACGAGTTTCCGCCAAACCGGGAGGACAGACGATGGCCGAGGTTCTGAACTCTGTCGTGGACTCGATCGGTGGAACACCATTGGTCCGGCTCGACAGGCTGACGGCGCAGGCAGGCGTCGACGGCGCAATCCTCGCCAAGCTGGAATATCTCAATCCGGGCTTTTCCAAGAAGGACCGTGCGGCGCTTGGAATAATCGAGGAAGCCGAAAGGTCCGGCGCCATCAAGCCGGGGCAAACGGTGGTCGAGCTTACCTCCGGAAACATGGGAACGGGGCTCGCGATCATCTGCGCCGTCAGGGGTTACCCCTTCGTCGCCGTGATGTCGAAGGGCAACTCCGAAGAGCGCGCACGCATGATGACGGCGCTCGGCGCGGAAGTTATCCTCGTAGACCAGTTGCCGGGGTCGGTGCCGGGACAGGTCTCGGGTGGCGATCTGGCGCTCGTCGAGCAGGCGGCCAGAGCGGTCACGGAGGAACGAGGCGCGTACCGCGCCGACCAGTTCCATCGCGACGGCAACTGGCTTGCGCATTATCACGGTACCGGGCCGGAAATCTGGGACGCCAGCCATGGCGCCGTCGATGCATTCGTCGACTTCATCGGCTCGGGCGGCACGTATGCCGGGGTGGCGAGGGTGCTCAAGGAGCGCAATCCCCTGATCAAGTGCTTCATCGTCGAGCCTGAGGGCGCCGCGGCGGCAGCGGGAGAGACGGTCACCCAACCCGAACACCCGATTCAAGGCGGCGGCTACGCCATGCCGGACCTGGCATTCCTGACCAACGCGCCCGTCGATGGCTATCTTCAGGTGTCCGGCGACGAAGCGCGAGAGGCGACGCGCTTGCTCGCGCGCAGCGAAGGTATCTTCGGCGGCTTTTCCTCCGGGGCGAATGTGGCTGCCGCGTTGCGTCTCCTGCGCGGCGATCAATCAGGCAAGACGATCGCTGTCGTGATTTGCGATTCCGGGCTGAAATACCTCTCGACCGACCTCTGGAGCTGAGAAAAGCTGGCGCTCGACCGGAGCCGAACGATGGGCGCTAAAATGCCGTGCGCACTCTGAGCCTGAGCACTGCAAGCAAGCTCACTCCCCGCACCAGCAGGAAGACGTGCAGCGACGCCCAGAGCCCGTTGTTGCCGAAGGCCGGCGCAAGCGTGATGAGCGCGGCGCTGAAGACGAGGAACGACAACAGCATCATGTTGCGCATGTCGCGCGACCAGGTGGCGCCGATGAAGACGCCGTCCATCTGGAAGGCGAGCACGCCGCTCAGCGCGGTGAAGGCCGCCCAGGGTAGATAGGCGTCGGCGATCGTGCGGACTTCTTGAGACGTCGTCACCAATGCCACAAGGTTTGCGCCCGCCGTCAGCAGGATGAGCGTGGCAGCGCCGGCGAGGCCGAAACCCCAGACCAGCGTCAGTTGCACGGCACGACGAAACGGCGCTGCAGCCTGCGCGCCGATGGCGCGGCCTGCCAATTGCTCGGCCGCCGTGGCGAAGCCGTCGAGGAAATAGCCGGCGATGAGGAAGAAATTCATCAAGACCGCGTTGGCGGCGAGCGTCACCGTGCCGAACTGCGCGCCCTGCCTGGTGAACAGCGCGAAGGCGGCAAGCAACGAGAAGGAGCGGATCATGATGTCGCGGTTGAGCGACAGCATGCGCCGGTAGGCGGGCAAATCGAGGATGCGGCGGCGCGACGGCCGCTCCAGCCTGCGGAAACGGGCGAGCACGATTGCCAAGCCGAGCAGCATGGCGAGGAACTCGCCGGTGACGGTCGCCCAGGCGACGCCGGCTACGCCCCAGCCGAGCTCGAGGCCGAGCAGGAAGCAGAGCACGATGTTGATGCCGTTGAGCACGGCCTGCAGCATCAGCCCGAGCCCGCCTTCGCCGCGCCCCAGCACGTAGCCCAGTATGGCGTAGTTGATCAGCGAGAAGGGCGCGGCGAGCAGCCTGATGCGGATATAGACCGACATCGCCGCGCTGACGCGCGGCTCGGCGCCCATGAACCACTGGCCGGCGACGGCAAAGAGCGGCGAAAGGGCCGCCAGTATGACGCCAGCGACGACCGCGATCAGCACGGCGCGCCAGAGCACCGCCTGTTCCTCCAACGGATCGCCGCGCCCGAAGGCCTGGGCGACGAGGCCGGTGGTGCCGGAGCGCAGGAAGTTGAAGGTGGTGAAGACGACGTCGAAGACCAGCGATCCCGCCGCCAGGCCGCCGAGCAGGGCCGCGTCGCCGAACTGGCCGACCACCGCCGTGTCGACGATGCCGAGCAGCGGCGTCGTCAGATAGGCAAGCGTCATCGGCACGGCGATCGCCAGCACCGAGCGGTTGGTGACGGCGAAGGATCTGGCGCCGGTTTGGGTTGCGTCCATTGCTGCCTGGCTGATTGCGGCTTGATCGAGGACCCGATGTGCCCCAGTTTGCCGGCCTCACGCAACCGCCATCCGCCGGACTGCCAACCGAATTTCAGACTTGGCTCAGACCTCCCGATCCATGCCGCTGCAGATCGTCCATCACCCAGACTATGACGCCGGCTTCGCCGTCAACCATCGCTTTCCGATGAGCAAATATCCGCTTTTGATGGCGGCCTTGCGCATGCGTGGGCTGGCCAAGCCGGACGCGCTTTGGATGCCGGAACCAGCGCCGACCGCAAGGCTGAAGCTTGCGCACGCGGCCGACTATGTCGACCAGGTGATCGCCTGCCAGGTGCCGGAGAAGATAGAGCGCGAGATCGGCTTTCCGGTCGGTCCGCGCGTGTCGCTGAGGGCACAGCTCGCTACGGCGGGCACGGTGCTGGCCGCCAGGCTGGCGCTGAAACACGGCATTGCCTGCAACGCCGCCGGCGGCAGCCATCATGCCAGGCGCGCGCACGGCGCCGGCTTCTGCACCTTCAACGATGTCGCCGTCGCCTCGCTGGCGCTGCTGGCCGAAGGCGCCGTCGAAAATGTCCTGGTTGTCGATCTCGACGTGCACCAGGGCGACGGCACGGCCGATATCCTCAAGGACAAACCGCGCGCCTTCACCTTTTCCATGCATGGCGAGCGCAACTACCCGGTGCGCAAGATCGCCTCCGACCTCGACGTCGCCTTGCCGGACGGCACCGGCGACGACGCCTATCTCGAGCGGCTCGCCGCCATCCTGCCGGAACTATCCGGGAAAAGGCGCTGGGACCTCGTCTTCTACAACGCCGGCGTGGACGTTCATGCCGAGGACAGGCTCGGCCGGCTGGCGCTGAGCGACGACGGCCTCACCGCCCGCGAAGACATGGTCATCGGCCATTTTCGCAAGCAGGGCGTGCCGCTTTGCGGCGTCATCGGCGGCGGCTATTCGACCGACGTGCCGGCGCTGGCGGCGCGCCACGCCATCCTGTTCGAGGTCGCATCCCGATACGCGTGATGCCAGGCCGGGCTATTTCCTGTAGCTGGCGATCCGAAGCAGGATGAACACCGGCACGACGATCGCCGCGCCGAGCAGGATATAGCCGAGGAAGCGGTCGATGGCGTGGAAGCCGAGATTCCACAAATCGACGAAGAACTGGCGGATGCCATAGAAGACGTCCATCGGCGACCAGCCGAAGGCATGCATGACGAGGCCGACGAGGAAGGAGACCACGAGCAGCTTCAGGAACACCCTGAGCGGCGTGTCGCCAAGAAAGCGCGTCAGTGCGGACAAGGCCATTCTCCGGTTCGAGCCGCCTGATTCGGCAGCGCGACATCAGAGATACGCACTCGGTCGCCCGCCAGCAAGCTGCGCGACCGCCAGGCAGTGCTTAATTTTGCGTAAACAAAAATTCAGCAAATTGCTGAAAATAAACAGAAAAATCTTCACCTATCCGGCCCGCGCAATGTGCGTGCAATTTTCACCTGACAGATAGGTCCCGTCTTTCGAGCAGCGTGTCGCACCGGAAGTTCGGGTCGCAAGACAGGCGCCTTGCGGCACGGGATTCTATTGCCCGCAAAAGACAAGCGAACCGGAGCGGTCATCCCAGGAGCCAGCTCCACTGGTCAATCCGCGCATGGCCCTGTCCTGCGCATGCGTTTGGAGTATTGAGCATGTTTTATCGAACCAAGATTGCCCTGGCGGCGGCTTTCGCCGCCTGTCTCGGTGGAGCGGCGATGGCCGCCGACCTGTCGCCCGCCTACAACGATCCGCCGGCTTTCCAGTGGAGCGGCGCCTATGTCGGCGTCCATGGCGGAACCGCCTTCACCAAGATGCCCAACCCGTTCGCCGGCCGGAATGGCTGGAGCGGCGGCGTGCAGGCCGGCTACAACATACAGACAGGGCCCGCCGTCTTCGGCGCCGAGCTCGAAGGCTCTTATCTGGGCGGCGCCGAACACAATGTCGAGGGCGGCAAGATCAAGGAGAAATGGCGCGCCGCCGCCAAGGCCAAGGCTGGCCTTGCCTTCGACCAGACATTGGTCTTCGGCACTGCCGGCCTGGCCATGACGACATTCGACAAGGCAGGCGGCGTACGCGACACCGACAGCCGCAAGCTCGGCTATCTGGTCGGTGCCGGCGTCGAGCAGGCCTTTGCCGGCGGCCTCTCCGCCAAGATCGAATACGACTATATCCGCACGCCCGACGTGGAAACGAGATCGGCCTTCGGCAAAGCGAAGACCGATATAGGCAGCCAGGAACTGAAGGCCGGCATCAACTACCGCTTCTAGGGCCTGGGAACGCCGGAGACCAGTTTTCCGCGGCGGCCCGATCCCCGCCGATCTCCACCGCGGGAAACTGCCTTTCTCCGCCATCGCAGAAGCGGCCGGAGCCAACGGACGCCCGCGTAATGTCGATGCAATTTTCGTGGCCTAGCTGCCGGAGCGCATCACTATCCCAGGAATCAGATCATGTTCATGACAAGCAGAGGCCTCAACCTGGCGCTGAAGGCCTTCTTCGCCGCGGCGCTCATCGGCATGTCGGCCTGCGCCTCCGACATCATGAAGAACTATGTCGGACAGCCAGTCGAGTCGGTCGTCCTCGATTACGGCCCACCGACAACCGTCGTCGAGCTCGGCCCGGGCGAGCGCGCCTATCAGTGGCGCAAGGTCTCTACCAACGTGGTCTCCAGCTCATCGAGCGGCGAGGTCCGACATACCAAGCACGGCACCGAATATGAGGAGACCGAGGCGCCCGGCTATGTCGAGCGTCAGGAATGCTTTTACACCTTCTACGCGCGCTCCTCGGGTGGTCGCTGGTTCATCACGAATTTCCGCAAGCCGAAGCTGGAGTGCGAGTAACGCGATCGCAAACGGCTGGCTGGCTCTTGCCCACCGACGCTCAAGGCCCTAGCCCACCCCATGGCCGCGTGCGGTGCTGCCGCCACGCTGACGGAGACTGGACATGCGTATCCTGCTGATCGAGGACGAGCCGGAAATGGCGTCGGTGCTCAAGACGGCGCTGGAGCGACAGGATTTCATCGTCGACCGCACCGCGACGCTGGCCGACGCCGAGATCATGGCCAAGGTCGGGACGCATGATGCGATCGTGCTCGACCGCCGTCTGCCCGATGGCGAGGGCCTCGATCTCATTCCGCGCCTGCGCGCCATGAATGTCGATACGCCGGTGATCGCGCTGACGGCGCTGGCCGGCATCAACGACCGTGTCGTCGGGCTCAATGCCGGCGCCGACGATTATATGGTGAAACCCTTCGCCACCGAGGAGCTGGTGGCGCGGCTGCGCGCGCTGCACCGCCGCCAGTTCACCTTGCGCGCCGACCGCATCGAGGTCGGCTGCTTAATTTATGATTTTCGCGACCGCGAAGCGCTGGTGGACGACAAGGCTCTCGACTTGCCCCGGCGCGAGCGGCTGGTGTTGGAAACGCTGATCCGGCGGCCGGGCCGGACGGTGATGCGCCGGACGCTGGAAGAGGCCGTTTATTCGCTGGATGACGAGATCGGTTCGAACGCGCTCGACGCGCATATTTCCAGGCTGCGCCGCAAGCTGGAAGAGGCCGCCGCGGGCGTCGAGATCCGCGCCATCCGCAACATCGGCTATCTTCTCAGGACCTTGCCGTGAGGCAGCGGCGGACACGTTCGCTGCAATGGGTGCTGGTGCGGCGGTTGATCCTGTTGCAGGCGGCGATGCTTGCGATCTTCATCGCGCTTTGCGCTGCGGCGCTATGGATTTCCAATCCGCACTGGCTGGTCGACAATGAGGCGGCCGTCGCAGCGTTGAAGAATGCTGTCGAGCGCAACGATGAGGGTGGCCTGGTGGTGCGCGAAACGGCAGAGCTTCGCCAATTCCGCGAGAGGTTCCCCCACCTCTGGTACATTATCCGCGACGGCAAGGGCCAAAGCCTCCGTGCAGGCGCCGTTCCCGATGTCTATACCAAGACGCCAGGCGATCTGCTGGATGGAGTAGACCGCGCGACCCTTGAATTCGCCAAGGACGATTCTAGGCCCGAAGCCTATGTCGAAAACGTCGCCACCAAGGCCGGTCTGGTGCAGGTCATCACCTCGACACGGTCATCGCGCGGCGAGACCGACGGGCTGGAGATCAATATATCGGCGACGATCGACGTCGCTCACAATCCCGACGGCAGCCGGAACTGGGAGCGAGCCCTGCCCGCGCTGGCGCTGATCATCGCCATGTTGCTTTTGCCCATCATCGTGGTCATGGGCATCACAACTTTGGTGACGACACCGGCCGTGGTGCGCAGGTCGTTCGCCGGACTCGTCGACACCGCCGAGCAGGCTGCCCGTATCGACATCAACACGCGCGGCCTGCAATTGCCGGTGCAGCGCGTGCCGCAGGAGATCGCGCCGCTGGTGCGGGCCTTCAACCAGACGTTGGCGCGCCTTGCCCATGGCTATGACCAGCACAACCGCTTCCTGACGGACGCCGCGCATGAATTGCGCACGCCGATAGCTATCCTGCGCACGCGGGCGGAACTGTTGACGAAGGAGCCGCAAAGCGAGCGCCTGCTGCAGGACATCGAGCGGCTGTCGCACCTTGCCCAGCAATTGCTCGATCATCAGATGCTGGAACGCCCGGCCGACGAGCGCCAGATCGTCGATCTGGTCGAACTCGGCCGCCGGGTCGCCGCCGATTTCGCGCCGCTCGCGATCGAGGCCGGCTACGACCTTGCCTTCGAGCCGGCGCCCCAAGAGAAGGTTCATGTCCGGGGGAACGGCTCGCAGATCGAACGCGCCCTGGCCAATTTATTGCGCGATGCCATCGACCATGGCGGCGGGGCCGGCACGATCACCGTCGCGGTCGACAAAAACGGCGGCATGGAGGTGCGCGACGAAGGCCCGGGCATCCCGCCGGCAGAACGGGAGAATGTATTCCAGCCCTTCTACCGGCTGCAACCGCAGTCGCGCGGCGCCGGCCTCGGCCTCAACCTTGCCCGGCGGATCGCGGAGCTGCATGGCGGTAGCGTCAGGATACTGAGCGGCGCATCGGCAGGTGCCTGGGTGCGCATGGAACTGCCCACCTTGCCGTCGTAAGTGGTTCCGCTTTGCCGATTGCTTGAGGCCCGGCCATCATGGTAACGAGGGCTCGCGCGGGTATGATGTAATGGTAGCCTGTCAGCTTCCCAAGCTGAACGCGCGGGTTCGATTCCCGCTACCCGCTCCAACTTGCAGTGAAACTCTGAGCCGGTTGGAGCAGCTTGCGGTTGTTGCGCGGAAGTATAAAAGCGAAGCATGCCGCGCGCCCTGTCGAAATACACTATTCGGGAATGGTTCAGACTACGACCGTTGGTCGACCGCAAGAATCATGCGCGTTATCAGGTTCGGGAGCGGATCGCGCTGGCCAGGACTGCTGGCCCGGTGCCTCTTACCACTATCCGCAACCGAAGAGTCTTGGTCACGATCAGTTTCAACGATGCCCAAGTGATCGATTGGCAAACCAAACTTGTCGCAAGATACGTTCCGGAAGCGATCCATGTGGTTGCCGACAACTCAACTGACCTGTCGGCAAGAGATGCTATTCGCGATATCTGCGCGAAGGCCAATGTTGCTTTCGCGGCAGTGCCGGCAAACCCATGGATCGTACGAGAGATCGATGGAGGCAAATCGCACGGCTATGCGCTGAATTGGGCTTGGAAGAACATCGTCCTTGCAAACCGACCTTCGATGGTCGGTGTTCTGGATCACGATATTTTCCCCACCGAAAGGACAGACCCGTTTCGCATGTTGGATCGGGCCAGAGTCGCCGGATTGGTTCGAATCGCGCCGGGTGAGCGCTGGTACCTATGGCCCGGTTTTGCCTTCTTCAACCTGGATAGGTTGCCGACAGACCGGCTCAACTTCGGTAGAGATTGGCTTGATGGGTTTGATACTGGCGGCCTGAACTGGCGCTGTCTATACCGTCAACTCAGCGACGAAGACCTGTGCAAGGCCGACTATGAGCGTATCGCCGTCGCGACCGACACGGCAATGGACGAAGCGCTTTTCGAGCGCATTGACAACTGGCTTCATGAGAGCCGCTACACGACCGACATTGATATGGCAACAGCGCGCCGCCGGCAGTTGCTTGAGCTCAAGCGACGCAGGATCCTGGATACCTTGATGGCTCTGCCTGCATAATTCGACTGCTCCAGACGGTCGGGGTAACTGTACTGGTCGATCAGTTCACGCTATCGACGCGTTATGGCGATGTTTAGAGAGCTTCGGACAAGACTGGGTTTGCGAAAACCGTACCCTGGCAGGCATGTCACCATAGGCCGAAAGACCTATGGCGTGGACTTCGGAAACATTTTCCAGGCGACCGCAGAAGCGCCTGTCAGCATTGGAAACTATTGCTCGATCGCTGCCGGCGTACTTTTTATCGCTGCCGGCGAGCATCCGATGTCTTTGGTGTCTAGCTATCCTTTTCCAGGCTCTGACCAGTTCGGATCGCCCACACGGGACATCGCAAAGGGGCCGATCACGATAGGCAATGACGTATGGATCGGTTCACGCGCCATTGTTTTGTCGGGTGTAAAGATAGGTGACGGCGCAGTCGTTGGCGCCGGCGCAGTGGTCTCGAAGGACGTCGAGCCATATGCCGTGGTTGCAGGTAACCCTGCGAAGTTAATCCGGCATCGATTTGAGCCGAAAATCGTTGAAGGACTTCTGGCCATCCGCTGGTGGGATTGGAACGACAATCAAATCGAAGCGGCGATGCCCGATTTCCACGCCTCGGTCTCCGAATTCGTCTCGAAGTATCGGGCGGCGTAAATAATCAACAGCTCCATGCGACATCGAAAGAACGGGCATCGTTTCCGAAGCTGAGCCGAGAAAAACCGAGAAATACGGCGGCGAAACAGGCGGCAGCCGATAACTGTCAGGGATGGGTCTCGCATAATCGTGCAAGACCCATCCCCTCAAAGGCGATTGCGCGCCTGAACTACAGCCAGATGTTGATCCAGTAGCGCTCGCGCCAGCAGCGACGGCGCCAGCGGCCATGACGCCAGACGCGGCGGCAGACATGCCTCCACCCGCGCCGACGGCGACGCCCGCGGTGGCGCCAGCGCCAATCTCCGTGATAGTGACGGTGGTGGGAAACCAGATCCACCTCGGGCTGATCGTCACCGTCGAAGACTGCATTGTCCGGCTTGTCGAGCTCGTCCAGAATTCCGTTGCCGGCGGGAATACCGGCAACCGCCTTGCCAGGTCCGGCCAGGCTTGCCAGTGCCGCCGCCCCCGCAACGCCAAGCATTCCAGTCAGAAACAATCGACGTTCCATCAAAACCTCCCGAGCTGTTGAGCATCGGCGGCTCTTCCCTTACCCGCAACGGGCTCCAGCGAGCGACCGATCGGTTTGAACGTACAAGTAGCATTCTCGTTCCATTACCCAACTTCGCGCAAGATGAAGTCGTGCAGCATCTTCGCGGCGGGCGAGAGCACGCGGTTCTTGACCGTGATCAGGCTGTAGGGCCGGACTTCGATGTCGAATTCGGTCTGCACGACGTCGATCGCGCCGGCGAGCCCATCGCCGCCTTGAATGAACTTGGCGACCTGGATCGAGACAGGTGCGATGGCATCCGACTGCGCCACCATCACCAAGGTGAGCAGCAGCGAAGAGGTGTTGAGGATGCGGTCGGGCAACGGGATGTCGCGGTTCAAAAAGTTGCTTTCCATCGCCTGGCGCAGCGGCGAGCCGCCAGACTGGAACACCCAGTCATAGCTTGCCGTCTCCTCCAGCCGCACCATCCTGCCGCTCGCCAAGGGGTGGCCGCGGCGCACGATGAGGCAGGCCTTC
This sequence comes from Mesorhizobium humile, assembly GCF_033977215.1. Taxonomy (NCBI): domain Bacteria; kingdom Pseudomonadati; phylum Pseudomonadota; class Alphaproteobacteria; order Hyphomicrobiales; family Phyllobacteriaceae; genus Mesorhizobium; species Mesorhizobium humile. The sequence goes on along the minus strand of NZ_JAVIIV010000013.1, from coordinate 171,331 downwards.
TCGACGCCGATGACGCGCGATTCGAAGAGCCGCGGATTGAGGTCGTCGGGGATGCGGGCGATGATGAAATCGTGGCGCGACGCGATCAGCTCGCGGGCGAGCACGTTCGAGGTCTCGACCTGCATGGTGATCTCGATGCGCGGATAGATGCGGCGGATCTCGCGGATCGCCGGCACGGCCAATTCGATCGCCGGCGCCGTCACGGCGCCCAGGAAGACCGAGCCACCCTTGCCGGCCTTGAGCTCGGAAATCTCGCGATCGGCCTCCCGCATCTCGAGCAGAATCGAGCGGGCGCGCCGGGCGAGCGCCTGGCCGTAAGGGTTCAGCGTCACGCCGCGCGGCAGCCGCTCGCACAACTTCACGTCGAGCACCGCCTCCATCTCGGCGATCATTCGCGAGGCGGCCGGCTGGGAGATGTTCATGACCTGGGCGGCGGCGCTTACCCGTCCGTGATCGTCCAGCGCGGCGATCATACGCATATGGCGAAGACTGAGGCCGCTGCGCAGCAGCGTCTCGCCGTCTCCCGGCAACTTCTCGTAACTCCCTGAAATCGCATCGGGATCGCGCAATGCCGCCATTATTTTTGATCTCTTGTCCGGGTTGCTGTCAGTCCCTTAAGCTATATCAGCTTCGATATAGCAACCAGCAAAGATCGCATTTGACAGTTATGTCAAAGGGACCCACCCTTCCCGCGTTCCGAGGCGCAGCAGTCGGCAACGAGCAAATTCGTATCGATTGAAACTGCGTCGCGGGACCGATTGGGAGGATACCGGAGATCGATAAAGTCGGCGGAGGCGCGCCAGCGCTCCTGTCCGACCGCGCGGCCCGCGAAGCCCCGAGGTGTCGCGTCCATCAACCAGGGAGAGTAATCGTGAAGATCATCAAGACGCTGGCCGCCGTGGCGGCCCTTGGCATTGCCGCCATGAGCTATTCGGCGCACGCCGCCGACAAGGGCCTCATAGGCGTGCTGATGCCGACCAAGACCTCGCAGCGCTGGATCAACGACGGCGACGCCGTCAAGTCTCAGCTCGAGAAGCTCGGCTACACCGTCGACCTGCAATATGCGCAGGACGACATCCCGAACCAGCTCAGCCAGCTGGAAAACGAAATCACCAAGGGCCCGAAGGCGCTGATCATCGCTTCGATCGACGGCACCACCATGGCCGACGCGCTGCAGAAGGCCAACGATGCCGGCGTCGTCGTCGTCGCCTATGACCGCCTGATCAAGAAGACCAAGAATGTCGACTACTACACCACCTTCGACAATTTCGGCGTCGGCGTGATCCAGGCGAATTCGCTGGTCAAGGGCCTCAAGGAGCGCTTCCCGAACACCAAGCCGTGGAACGTCGAGCTGTTCGGCGGCTCGCCGGACGACAACAACGCCTTCTTCTTCTACAATGGCGCCATGTCGGTCCTGCAGCCGCTGATCGATGACGGCTCGATCAAGATCAAGTCCGGCCAGATGGGCATGGACAAGGTCGGCACGCTGCGCTGGCTCGCCGCCACCGCGCAGGCGCGTATGGACAATTTGCTTTCGGCCAACTACTCGGACGGCAGCCGCGTCGATGGCGTTCTGTCGCCCTATGACGGCCTGTCGCGCGGCATCACCGCCTCGCTTCGCGCCGTCGGCTACGGCACCGACGCCCAGCCCTGGCCGATCGTGACCGGCCAGGACGCCGAAACCGCCTCGGTCAAGCTGATCATCTCGGGCGAGCAGTATTCGACGGTGTTCAAGGACACCCGCGAGCTGGCCAAGTCGACCGTGGAGTTGGTCGACAAGGTGCTCTCCGGCGGCAAGCCTGAGGGCCTCGACACCAAGACCTACAACAACGACGTCAAGGTCGTTCCCTCGATCCTCCTGACGCCGGTTGAGGTCGACAAGTCGAACTATCAGAAGCTGGTCGTCGACTCCGGCTACATCAAGGCCGACGAGCTGAAGTAATCCAGCCCACAGGAAGGGGTCCTGCGCGACCGCAGGACCCCTTTTCGTTCACAAGCGAGCCCGGTATTGTTTTTGCCGGCTTCTGCAGCGATGCGCCGTCGCGGCGCGAACCAGACTGCAGTATGTTGATTTCGCGCATGGGCCTTTCCACGATCGATGCCGATTTGGGAGCCGTGCGCCAGGGAGCAGATCCTGATGGCCTCGACGATTTTGGAGATGCGCGACATCACCAAGACGTTCCCCGGCGTGAAGGCGTTGTCGAACGTCAATCTCAGCGTCGAGGAAGGTGAGATTCACGCCGTCGTCGGCGAGAACGGCGCCGGCAAGTCGACGCTGATGAAGGTGCTGTCGGGCGTCTATCCATCCGGCACCTATGACGGCCAGATCGTTTTTCGCGGCCAGGAATGCAATTTCAAAGGCATCCACGACAGCGAGCATATCGGCATCGTCATCATCCACCAGGAGCTTGCGCTGGTGCCGATGCTGTCGATCGCGGAAAACATCTTCCTCGGCAATGAGCACGCCACCTACGGCGTCATCGACTGGGACGCCAACGAGACGCGAACGGCTGCCCTGCTCAAGAAGGTCGGGCTCAACGAAGACCCCAAGACGCTGATCACCAATATCGGCGTCGGCAAGCAGCAGCTGGTCGAGATCGCCAAGGCGCTGAGCAAGGAAGTGAAACTCCTGATCCTCGACGAGCCGACGGCTTCACTTAGCGAAAAGGACAGCCAGGCGCTGCTCGACCTCCTGCTCGAGTTCAAGCGCCAGGGCATGACCTCGATCCTGATCTCGCACAAGCTCAACGAGGTGAACCGCGTCGCCGACAAGGTGACGGTGATCCGCGACGGGCGCACCATCGAGACCTTGCCGCGAAAAGACATCTCGGAAGACCGCATCATCACCTCGATGGTCGGCCGTTCGCTCGACGACCGCTACCCGCCGCGCGAGCCGAAGATCGGCGAGGTCGTCTTCGAAGTGAAGAACTGGTCGGTCTACCACCCGATCCATGCCGGGCGGCAGGTGATCAAGAACATCAATCTCAATGTGCGCAAGGGCGAGGTGGTCGGCATTGCCGGACTGATGGGCGCCGGCCGTACCGAATTCGCGATGAGCCTGTTCGGCCGCACCTACGGCCGGCACATCACCGGCGAGGTCTTGCTTGAAGGCAAGCCGATCGACCTCTCATCGGTGAGCAAGGCGGTGGAAAACCGCATCGCCTATGTCACCGAGGACCGCAAGACCTATGGCCTCAACCTGATCGACCACATCAAGCACAATGTGACCCTGGCCAACCTGTCCGGTGTTTCCAGCCGCGGCGTCATCGACGACATGCGCGAGATGAGCGTGGCCAACGACTATCGCAAGAAGACCAACATCCGCGCCTCCAGCGTCTACCAGCTGACCGGCAATCTCTCGGGCGGCAACCAGCAGAAGGTGGTGCTGTCGAAATGGCTGTTCGCCGATCCCGAAGTTCTGATCCTCGACGAGCCGACCCGCGGCATTGACGTCGGCGCCAAATACGAAATCTATACGATCATCGCCCGCCTTGCCGCCGAAGGCAAAGCGGTCATCGTCATCTCGTCGGAAATGCCGGAATTGCTCGGCATCACCGACCGCATCTACGTCATGACCGAAGGGCGCATCGTCGGCGAAATGGCGGCGAGCGACGCCAGCCAGGAGAAGATCATGCGCGCCATCGTTCGGGGAGAAGGAAAAGCATCATGAGCACAGAAACCTCTCCCGCGCCGCAGAGCGGCATCGCCGAAGACGTCAAGCAGCAGGGTCCGCGCGTCGCGGTCTCGGCGCTGACGACGAATTTGCGCGAGTACGGCCTGATCATCGCGCTGATCGTTATCATGCTGTTCTTCCAGTACACGACGTCGGGAACGCTGTTCAAACCGGTCAACCTCTCGAACCTGGTGCAGCAGAACTCGTTCATCATCGTGATGGCGCTCGGCATGCTCCTGGTGATCGTCTCCGGCTATATCGACCTCAGCGTGGGATCGGTCGCCGGCTTCATCGGCGCGCTCGCGGCTATGATGATGGTCATCTGGCCGCTCGGCATATTCTCGAATCCGCTGGTGGTCTCGATCGTCTGCCTGGTCGTCGGCGCGCTTATCGGCGCGGCGCAAGGCTACTGGATCGCCTATCACAAGATACCGAGCTTCATCGTGACGCTGGCCGGCATGCTGATCTTCCGCGGCATCTGCCAGGCATTGCTTGGCGGCGGCTCGTCGGTCGGCCCGCTGCCGGACAGCTTCAAGGCGCTGAGCTCCGGCTTCATCCCGGACGTCATCGGCCCGCTGACGTTGATCCCGCCGACGGTGAACGCGGCCGGCAAGACCATCCTCGGCAGCGGCCTCACCCTGCATATGACGACGGTCGTGCTCGGCCTGGTCGGGGTGCTCGCCTACGCCTATTTCGGCTTCAGGACGCGGCGCAAGCGCGAGCGCCACGGCTATGAGGCGGAGCCCTTCCCGCTGTTCGTCATCAAGACGCTGGTGGGCGGCGCGCTGGCGCTGTTCCTGGTCTTCCAGTTCGCCAGCTACAGGGGCTTCCCGGTGGTGCTGCTGGTGATGGGCGTGCTTATCTCGCTGTTCGTCTTCGTCACCAAGCGCATGACCATCGGCCGCCGCATCTACGCCATGGGCGGCAACGCCAAGGCCGCACAGCTCTCAGGCATCAACACCGAGCGGTTGACGCTGATGGTGTTCATCAACATGGGCGTGCTGTCGGCGCTCGGCGGCCTGATCATCGCGGCGCGCCTCGGCCAGGCCGTGCCGGCGGCGGGTCTCGGCTCAGAGCTCGACGTCATCGCGGCCGTCTTCATCGGCGGCGCCTCGGCAATGGGCGGCGTCGGCCAGGTGATCGGCGCGGTGGTCGGCGGCTTCATCATGGGCGTGATGAACAACGGCATGTCGATCATGGGCGTCAATGTCGACTGGCAGCAGGTGGTCAAGGGCCTGGTGCTGCTCGGCGCCGTGATCTTCGACGTCTACAACAAGAACAAGGCTTAGTGCATGTCGCCCAAAAGCGCTTAGCGGTTTTGGGGAAACGACATGCATCAAAACAGGGCTTAAGGGCCGGAACAAAGTTCAGGAGGCATACGGGTTCCAGATCGCGGGGCTGCCGGCAAACCCGCCGGCGCCGGGAAGTCCAGGCAAGGACCGTGCTCGCGAGCGCAATCCGGACGAAGAATTTCAACCGTGGCGGGGATTTCTCCATGCCGCGCAGGGTAAGGCTTGCCCACAGGCGGCCGACAAAATGAGAGAGGATTCAAACATGCTGATCTCCCAGATCCTCGACGACGCCGAGACGATCCGCGTCGTCGCCCGCAACGGCGGCGGCAAAACCAGGGTCATCAACGGCGCGCGCAGCGTCTATTCGCTGGCGATGGAGGCCGCCCGCACCGGCACAGGCCTCGAGGCGCTGATCGAACGCAAGGGCTATGGCGAGACGGTTGATCTCGATGCCGCCTACAAGAGGGGCAGGCTGGTCTCGCCGATCAACCATCCAGATCCCGCGCATCTGCATCTCACCGGCACGGGGCTGACGCATCTCGGCTCGGCGGCGACGCGGGATTCCATGCACAAGAAGCTCAATGACGGCGAGGAGCACCTCACCGATTCCATGAAGATGTTCCGCATGGGGCTCGAAGGCGGCAAGCCGGCCAAGGGCCAGGTCGGCGTGCAGCCGGAATGGTTCTACAAGGGCAACGGCACGATGGCGGTGGCCCCCGGCGCGCCTTTGGTGTCGCCCGCCTTCGCGCAGGATGGCGGCGAGGAGCCGGAGATCGCCGGCATCTATGTGATCGGCGACGACGGCGCGCCGTTCCGCGTCGGCTTCACGCTGTCGAACGAGTTCTCCGACCATGTGACGGAGCGGGTGAACTATCTGTTCCTCGCCCATTCCAAGCTCCGCAACGCCTCGTTCGGCCCCGAAATCCTGATCGGCGACCTGCCGGCCGACATCCGCGGCGCATCGCGCATCTGGCGTGACGGCAAGCTTCTGTGGGAAAAGCCGTTCCTGTCGGGCGAAGCGAACATGTCGCACACCATCGCCAATCTCGAGCACCACCATTTCAAATATTCGGCCTTCCGCCAGCCGGGCGACGTGCATGTGCACATGTTCGGCACCGCGACGCTCTCCTTCGCCGACGGCGTCCAGACGGAGGCCGGCGATACGTTCGAGATCGAGGCGCCGGATTTCGGCCTGCCGCTGCGCAATCCACTGGAGATCGAAAAGCCGGTGAAGGTGGCGGTGAAGGCGTTATGATTGGGTGATCTCCCCCCTTGTGGGGGAGATCGGCAGCTTCAGCGGGCTGCTTTGAAATGCTTGGAGAGCTTCAGGCCCTGCGCCTGATAGTTCGAGCCGAGATCGGTGCCGTAAAGCGCCTGCGGCCGCTTCAGCATATGCTCGTAGACGAGACGGCCGACGATCTGGCCGTGGTCGAGGATGAAAGGCACCTCGTGGCTGCGCACTTCGAGCACGGCGCGGCTGCCGCTGCCGCCGGCGGCGGAGTGGCCAAAGCCCGGATCGAAGAAGCCGGCATAGTGGACGCGGAACTCGCCGACCAGCGGATCGAAAGGCGTCATCTCGGCGGCGTAGAGCGGCGGCACATGCACGGCTTCGCGCGAGACCAGGATGTAGAATTCGTCCGGATCGAGCACCAGTTCGCCAGCGCCGCTCTTGTAGATCGGCTCCCAGAAATCGACGACATCCTGCGCGGCGCGCTTGTCGACATCGACAAGCCCGGTGTGATGCTTGCCGCGGTAGCCGACGAGGCCGTCCTTGTCGCCGTCGAGGTCGATGGAAAGCGCAATGCCGCCGCCCGAAATATTGGGCGGCTCGGTGGCGACCAGCATCTCTGCGCGATGAAGGTCGCGCAACTCGTTCTCCGAGAGCACCGCGTTGCCGGTGCGGAAGCGGATCTGCGACAGCCGCGAGCCGGCCCGCACGACGATCGGGAAGGTGCGCGGACTGACTTCGAGATAGAGCGGGCCGTGATAGCCGGCGGCAATCTTGTCGAACTCGTGGCCGCGATCGGTCATCACCCGGGTGAAGATGTCGAGGCGCCCGGTCGAGCTCTTCGGATTGGCGGAAGCAGACACATTCGAGGGCAACGCCAGGCCTTCGATCAGCGGCACGATGTAGACGCAGCCCGTCTCCAGCACCGCGCCCCCGGTGAGGTCGATCTCGTGCAGCTTCAGCCGTTCGAGCTTGTCGGCGACCAGATGATCAGGCCCCGGCAGGAAGGAGGCGCGCACGCGATAGGCCTTGTCGCCGAGCCTGAGATCGAGGCTGGCCGGCTGGATCTGATCGGCATCCAGCGCGCGCGGCGACTTCAGCGCCTTGGCGTCGAACAGCGCCGCGATGTCCTGATCCGGAAGAATGCCTGTCTGCCGCAAAGGCTGGCTCCGTTCACAAGGCCGGGCGAGGACCTGAGCAGGCTCTTGCCGCCCGGCTGGTACAAACCTCTTAATGAAGCCGGCAATTGACGCAAGCGCGGCGCGGGTCTAAAGGGTCGTTATCCCGTGGTGATTTGGCCGGTCGGCTTGCAGCCACGTTAAACAAGTCGCTAAAGGACCGTCGAGCCGCAAGGCTATATGGACCGGTTGCGACTTCGCGGCCGGTTTTTTTGTGTCTGGAAGCAGGGCTATGAGCACCAAGAAGCGTAACTGGAAACCTCAGACGGCACTCGTGCATGGCGGGACATTGCGTTCCCAATTCGGCGAGACCGCCGAGGCGATGTATCTCACGCAGGGCTATGTCTACGAGACGGCCCAGGCCGCGGAGGCCCGCTTCAAGGGCGAGGAGCCGGGCTTCATCTATTCACGCTACGCCAACCCGACCGTCGACATGTTCGAAAAGCGCATGTGCGCGTTGGAAGGCGCCGAGGATGCCCGCGCCACGGCCTCCGGCATGGCGGCGGTAACGGCGGCGTTGCTTTGCAGCGCCAAGGCTGGCGACCATATCGTCGCGGCGCGCGCGCTGTTCGGTTCCTGTCGCTGGGTGGTCGAGACGCTGGCGCCGCGCTACGGCATCCAGGCAACGCTGGTCGACGGCACCGACATCGCCAATTGGGAAAAGGCGGTAAGGCCGAACACCAAGCTGTTCTTCCTCGAGAGCCCGACCAATCCGACGCTGGAAGTGGTCGACATCGCCGCGGTCGCCAAGCTCGCCAATTCGATCGGCGCCAGGCTGATCGTCGACAATGTCTTTGCCACGCCGCTGCAGCAGAAGCCGCTGCAGCTCGGCGCTCATATCGTCGTCTATTCGGCGACCAAGCACATAGACGGCCAGGGCCGCTGCCTCGGCGGCGTCATCCTGTCGGACAAGAAATGGATCGACGAGAACCTGCACGACTATTTCCGCCACACCGGCCCGAGCCTGTCGCCCTTCAACGCCTGGACGCTGCTGAAAGGGCTGGAGACGCTGCCGCTGCGCGTGCGCCAGCAGACCGAGAGCGCCGGCAAGATCGCGGATTGCCTCGCAAGCCGATCGGAGATCGCCCGCGTCATCTATCCGGGCCGCGCCGATCATCCGCAGGCCGACATCGTCAAGAAGCAGATGTCGGGCGGCTCGACGCTGATCTGCCTTGACGTCAAGGGCGGCAAGCAGGCGGCCTTCGCCTTCCAGAACGCGCTCGATATCGTGCTGATCTCGAACAATCTCGGCGACGCCAAGAGCCTGATCACCCACCCGGCGACGACCACGCACAAGAACCTGAGCGACGAGGCGCGGGCAGAGCTAGGCATCGGGCCAGGCACGCTCAGGCTTTCGGTTGGCCTGGAGGACGCCGACGATCTGCTGGAGGACATCGCGCAGGCACTGAAGGCGGCGAAGTAACAGCCCACCTGGCGCCAGATTAAGCGCGCCTAAGCCGCAATCGGCTCAGGCGAGCTCTTCCAGTTCGGTCGCCGCCTTGGTGCGGATGGTCATGGCGTTGCCGCGCCATTCGACGGCGCCGCCGAACCAGGCGCGCGCCCAGATGGCGGGCAGCACCGCGTCGCGCACGATCATCGCGGTGACAGTGCGCGGCGACAGGTACCAGCCCTTGGCCGAAGCCAGCAGGCATTCCGGCAGGTAGGCGATCGCCAGCACGCACAAGGCTGTTGAAGGCAGGCTGACGCCGGCGCTTGCAGCGGCAATCAGCGCCAGCAGCAGCGCCATCGCGGCGCCGGTGAGAATCTCGGGCGCGAAGAACAGCGGGAACGTGACCCGGCGCAGCCGCGCCCAGCGCGTCTGGCGCGACCAGATCTCCGCGAACCGGCGCTGGCCGAGCGGCTGCTCGAAAGGCGAAGTGACGAGATTGACGTTGAGCCCCAGGCTGTTGACCAGCTTGGTGGCTGCCGCATCCTCGGCGATCTCGGCGGCCAAAGCCTGGATGCCGCCATTGGCGTCCAGCATCGGCTTGTTCCACAGCATGCTCTTGCCCTGGGCGAAGCCGAGGCCGAGCGCCTCGCCGGCATACTGCCAGCGCGCTTGCAGCGTGTTGAGGAAGGCGCATTCGACCTCGGCCCAAAACCCGTCCGGCCGCGAGCCGATCGGCGTCGAGCAGACGAGGCCGGTGTCCGCGCGCCATGCCGCCATCAGCTGCTGGACGTAGTCCCTCGGCATCAGCACGTTGGAATCGGCAAGGATGACCCAATCGTGCCTGGCCGCCCGCCAGCCCTTGACGCAGTTGTTGAGCTTGGGATTGGCGCTGATGCGGTCGTCGCCGATCAGCAGCCGCGCCGGAACCTCCGGGTAGCGCGCCATCGCCGCATCGATCAGCCTGACCACCGGGTCTTCGGCATGCGCGACGCAGAAGATCAGCTCATAGCGCGGCCAGTCGAGCGAGAAGGCGCGCTGCAAGGTCTCCTGCGTGAACGGCTCGACGCCGCGCGCCGGCACGATGATCGAGACCGGCTGCGCGCCAGCGGGCGGCGCTATGACACGCCGCCGTTCGAGCCGCGAGGAGGCGAGCACGATGCTGGCGAGATTGGAAAGGAGAAGGGCTGACGAAGCCAGGCCGGCTGCGATAGTCAGTTCCATCGAGATCTGGTCACTCCCGAAAGGCCGCATGCGGCCGTTTCATCAGTCGACAGAGCGCCCGAGTCGCCCGGCGCGGTTTGTGCACACCAACATTGTCGTATGTCACTTAAATGACATTGTTTTTCGGCACCTGCGCTTACAAGGCTGGCAGGATGGTCGGCGCTACGTCTACTAAGAGCGGAGCGTGACATATATTCCGCGGCGGCAACCGGAGTGGCCCATGTATCGCGCAGTGACGCGCAACATCGAAGTGCTGGTCAGGCCCTTCTACCTGGAGGACCGATCCGATCCGTCCGAGAACCGCTATGTCTGGGGCTACCAGGTGACGATCGACAACCGCTCCGACGATTTCGTGCAGCTTCTGTCGCGCTACTGGCATATCACCGACGGTCGGGGCCGGGTCGAGGAGGTGCGCGGCGCCGGCGTCGTCGGCGACCAGCCGGAGCTCAATCCCGGCGACAGCTATCAGTATACCTCGGGCTGCCCGCTCTCGACGCCGTCGGGCATCATGGTCGGCCATTACACGATGCGCAACGGCCGCGGCGAGACGTTCGATATCGCCATTCCGGCGTTCTCGCTCGATATGCCGGGGACAAGGCGGACGGTGAATTAGCCTCTTTCTCCCCGTTTACGAGGAGAAATGCCCGGCAGGGCAATGAGGAACAGCGCCGGGCTTTGAGATTTCTTTCAGGCAGATGACAGCGACGCCACGGCGGGTGGCCTCTTTACCGACGTCAGCGCCACCCCTCATCCGCCCTTCGGGCACCTTCTCCCCGTGAAACGGGGAGAAGGAAGAGCTTACTTCGCGAACTCGGCCGGGTCGAAGTCGTATTGCGTCGAGCAGAACTCGCAGGCGACGTGGATGCCGCCGTCCTCGGTCGAGTCCTTGATCTCCTGCGCCGAAAAGCCTTCAAGGATGCCGTGGATCTTCTCGCGCGAGCAGGAGCACTGGTCGGCGACCGGCACGCCGCGGAAGACGCGCACGCCATGTTCGTGGAACAGCCGGTAGAGCAGCCGCTCGGCGCCCACCGTCGGGTCGATCAGCTCGGTCGGCTCGATGGTGCCGAGCAGCGCCAGCAATTCCTGCCAGGAATTGTCGGCCGGGTGGTCCGCGACGTCGCGCGGATCACCGTCGCCGCCGGAAATATCGGGAACGCGCATGCGCTCCGGCGATTGCGGCAGGAACTGCGCCAGGATGCCGCCGGCGCGCCACTGCTCGCGCGCGCCGCCCGGGCCGGGCGTGACCAGCTTGGCGACCGACATCTTGATCTCGGTCGGGATCTGCTCCGATTGCCGGAAGTAGGTGCGCGCGGCATCCTCGAGCGAGGTGCCGTCGAGCTGGACGATGCCCTGGTAGCGCTGCGTATGCGCGCCCTGGTCGATGGTCAGCGCCAGGACGCCGTTGCCGAGCAGCGTCTGCTGCGAGGTCTCGCCGGCGGCGATCAGCGCCTGCAGCCGGTCGGCGTCGAAGCGCGCATAGGCGCGCAGCGCATGCGGGGTCGAGAAATCAGCCACCAGCATGTCCACCGGACCGTCGGTACGGGTCTGCAGGATAAACTTGCCTTCGAACTTCAGCGAGGTGCCGAGCAGCACGGTGAGCACACAGGCTTCCGCTAAAAGGCGGGCGACCGGCTCGGGATAATCGTGGCGGCTCAAGATAGCGTCGAGCATCGGCCCGAGCTGCACGGTGCGGCCGCGCACATCGAGCGGCGCGACCTCGTAAGGTACGACGTGATCGTCGCCGGCGAAGCCGAATTCACCGAGTTGGGGTCTATGCTCAGCCAAGGTATGGGTTTCCAACATGACAAAACTCCGGGGCGCAGCCATGCAACCCGATGAGCCGCATGCGTCGAAGCGCGTTCAATTTACGTGATGGCCCGCAAATAGGCATCACATATCCCCAGATCAAGTTGACCCCGATCAGGCCAGAAGCGGTCAGGTCGGCCCTTCTCAAACGCCCAGGCACCAGGCCAGCACCGCCTTCTGGGCGTGCAGCCGGTTCTCGGCCTCGTCGAAGACCACCGAATGCGGCCCGTCGATCACCTCGTCGGTGACCTCCTCGCCGCGATGCGCCGGCAGGCAATGCATGAACAACGCATCGGGCTTGGCCTTCGCCATCAGCGCAGCATTCACCTGATAGGGCAGGAAGACGTTGTGGCCGCGGGCGCGATGCTCCTGGCCCATCGAGACCCAGCTGTCGGTGACGACGCAGTCGGCATGGTCGACGGCCTCCTCGGCGGACCGGGAAAACCGGACCTTGCCGCCATTGGCTTTCGACCAGTCGACATATTTCTCGAAAGGCTCGCTGCCCTCCGGCACCGCGACATTGAGATTGAAGCGGAACCGTGCCGAGGCTTCGAGCAGCGAATGCAGCACATTGTTGCCGTCGCCGGTCCAGGCGAAGGTCTTGCCGGCCACCGGACCGCGATGCTCCTCATAGGTCATGATGTCGGCCATGAGCTGGCAGGGATGCGTGTCGTCGGTCAGCCCGTTGATGACCGGAACGGTGGCATTCTCGGTGAGCTCCAGCAGCCGGTCATGCGAGGTGGTGCGGATCATGATGGCGTCGACGTAGCGCGACAGCACCTTTGCCGTGTCGGCGATGGTCTCCGAACGGCCGAGCTGCATCTCGGTGCCGGTCAGCATGATCGTCTCGCCGCCGAGCTGGCGCATGCCGACATCGAACGACACGCGCGTGCGCGTCGACGGCTTGTCGAAGATCATGGCCAGCACCTTGCCATCAAGCGGTTTTGAACGCTCGCCAGCCTTGAGCCTGGTCTTTCGCGCCACCGCGTCGTCGAGCATGACGCGCAGGTCGCCCGCGGAAACGGCGGATAGATCGGTGAAGTGGCGAACACTCATCGGCAGGTTCCAGAAGTTATTTCGCGGCTTCGGCCGCAATCGCATCGGTCAGGCCCTTGGCGCCGCCGCGAATGCGCTTCAGCGCCTCGCCGATCTCCTCGTCGGTGACGGTGAGCGGCGGCAGGAGGCGAATGACGTTGTCGCCCGCCGGCACGGCAAGCAGGTGCTGATCGCGCAGCGCCATGTTCACCTTGGTGTTGGGCATGGCGCATTTCAGGCCGAGCATCAGGCCGATTCCCCTGATGCCCTCGACGACATCGGGAAATTCGTCCGCGACCGCGGCCAGACCCTGTTTCAAAAGCAACGCCTTGCGCTGCACGTCCTCGAGGAAGCCGTCGGCCAGCACGACGTCGAGCACGGCGTTGCCGACCGCCATCGCCAGCGGATTGCCGCCGAAGGTGGTGCCGTGCACGCCGGCCGTCATGCCGGTCGCCGCCTCGTCCGTGGCAAGGCAGGCGCCCATCGGAAAGCCGCCGCCTATGCCCTTGGCGATCGCCATCAAATCGGGCGTGACGCCCGTCCACTCATGCGCGAACAGCTTGCCGGTGCGGCCGATGCCGCACTGGACCTCATCGAAGATCAACAGCAGGCCATGCTTGTCGCAGAGTTGCCGCAGCCGCTTCAGCGATTGCGTCGGCACCGGACGGATACCGCCCTCGCCCTGGACCGGCTCAATCAGGATCGCCGCCGTCTCCGGCGTTATCGCCTTTTCAGCGGCGTCGATGTCGTCGAAAGCCACCTGGTCGAAGCCTTCGACCTTCGGGCCGAAGCCTTCGAGATATTTGTACTGGCCGCCGGCGGCGATCGTCGCCAGCGTGCGGCCGTGGAAGGCGCCCTCGAAGGTGATGATGCGGAAACGCTCAGGCTGGCCCTTGACGAAATGATAGCGCCTGGCCGTCTTGATGGCGCATTCCAGCGCCTCGGCACCGGAATTGGTGAAGAACACCTTGTCGGCAAAGGTCGCTTCGGTCAGCCGCTCGCCCAGCCGGCGCTGTTCCGGGATCTCATAGAGGTTGGAGACGTGCCACAGCTTGGCGGCCTGCTCGGTGAGCGCCGCGACCAGATGCGGATGGCTGTGGCCCAACGAATTCACGGCGATGCCGCCCGCGAAGTCGAGATATCGCTCGCCCTTGTCGGTGACCAGCCAGGTCCCCTCCCCGCGGTCGAAAGCCAGGGGTGCGCGAGCAAAGGTCTCGTAAAGCGCCGAACCGCTCATTATATGCGTCTCCGGAACCGGAAATCAAAAAAGCCGCCAATGCGGCGGCCTTTGCGGCTTATCATGTTTTTCGGCCATGAAGTCAACGAAAACGTCACGCACAAGCGCGTGGCAACTCCTGGCGACATGCCGGCCCATCAGTGGTCAGGCAAGTTGGGGAAAACCGTAAAAACCGAATCGGTGTTGCCCTGGGGACTCTTGTCACCGAGTCAGCGCATAAGGTAATTGTAGTCGAGAAATAACTATATTTCGTGCGGCGGACCTAAATCACCCGGTACATGTGGTGTCGTTTGCCCGGCGAGAGCCGGCTCGGGAAAGGATTCTGGCTGCCGCACGCTTCAGCAGGAGCGCGGTCTCATGAACTGGACTGACGAGCGGGTAGAACTTCTCAGGAAATTGTGGTCGGAGGGTCTGAGCGCCAGCCAGATTGCCGCACAGCTTGGCGGAGTGAGCCGCAATGCCGTCATCGGCAAGGTGCATCGCCTGAAGCTGTCGGGCCGCGGCCGCGCGACGGCCGCCCCGGCGCGCCAGAAAAAGGCGACGCAAGGCGCCTCGATGCAGAAATCGGTGACCCGCGCCGCAAGCGCCACGCGTCATGTGACGGCCACCATCGGCGCCACCGCGCTGCAGGTGCAGTTCGACGCCGAGCCGGTCGCGCGCCACTATATCCGCCCGGTCGAGAACGTGGTCGTGCCGATCTCGCGGCATCTGCAGCTCGTCGAGCTGACCGAACGCACCTGCAAATGGCCGAACGGCGATCCGCTCTCGGAAGACTTCAACTTCTGCGGCAACGACGCCGCCGAAACGGGACCGTACTGCAAGTACCACTCCCGTGTTGCGTTCCAGCCGGCGGGGGAGCGCCGTAGGGCGCGCTGAGCGAATAGCGAATAGCGAATAGCGAATAGCGAATAGCGAATAGAACGGCTTGGCTTCTGTGACTGGGAGCAAGCCGTTTTTTCGTTGTTCCCTATTCGCTACTCCCTATTCGCTGCCGCTCACAGCCACCCGTTCTTCTTGAACCGCCAGTACAGGAATGAGCAGATCGAGGCCATCACCAGCAGGATGATGGGATAGCCATATTCCATCTTCAATTCCGGCATGTCGGAGAAGTTCATGCCGTAGATGCCGGCGAAAGCCGTGGGAACCGCCAGGATGGCGGCCCATGAGGCGAGCTTCTTGGAGATAGCGGTTTCCTGGCTCTGCCCGACGAGCAGGCTGGCTTCGAAAGCGAAGGCCAGGACCTCGCGCAGGCTATCGATCTTTTCCTGCACGGTGCGGATGTGGTCGGTCACGTCGCGAAACAACGGATGCATGGCGGCATGGATCTGCGGCAGCTCGGCGCTGGTCAGCCGACGGCAGACCTCGACCAGCGGCAGCGCCGCATTGCGCAGGCGCAAGAGATCGCGGCGCAGCATGTAGAGCCGCTCGATATCGGTGCCGGTCATCGGCTTCAAAAGCACCTTGTCCTCGATCGCCTCGACCTCGTCCTCGATCTGCTCCAACACCGGCATATAATTGTCGACGATGAAATCGAGGATGGCGTAGAGGACGAAATCCTCGCCTTTGGCGAGCGAATGCGGGCAGCTCTCCCAGTGCTGGCGCACGGCGGCGTAAGAGGTCGACGGGCCGTGCCGGACGCTGACAATGTAGCCGGTGCCGACGAACAGATGCGTCTCGCCGAACGTGACGCGGCCGTCGATCAATTGCGCGGTGCGGGCGACGATGAAGAGGGCGTCGCCATATTGCTCGATCTTCGGGCGCGCATGCGGATGCTCGGCGTCCTCGATCGCCAGGTCATGCAGGTGGAACTGCGCCTGCACCCTGAGCAGCAGGTTGCGGTCGGGCTCGAGCAGGCCGATCCAGACGACATGGCCGGGTCTTGCCGCCCATTCCCCGGCCTGCTCGACGGCGATATCGGCGACGCGCTTGCCGCCCGAATAGACGCTGGATGCAATGATGCCCGACGTTGGGGCCGGGGTCAGGTTCCGAACTTGTTCCATCGCAAACCTCCCGAGACTGCGACTGACAAATCGCTGTGCCCGGAGAAGCTTAGCCTAAATCAGGAAGCCGTTCGAGAGGCACCCGTTCACTTAGCCGGCACCGCGCCGGGAAGTACGACCTTGTCGGTCTTGTCGCCTTTCGGCCGGTCGGCCGGCATCTGGTCGCCGGTGACGATGTAATAGATCGTCTCGGCGATGTTGGTGGCATGGTCGCCGATACGCTCGATGTTCTTGGCGCAGAACAGAAGATGCGTGCAGGGCGTGATGTTGCGCGGATCTTCCATCATGTAGGTCAAAAGCTCGCGGAACAGCGAGGTGTACATGGCGTCGATCTGGTCGTCGCGGTCGCGCACCAAGCCGATCCTCTCGACCGAGCGCGAGGCATAGACGTCGAGCACTTCCTTGAGCTGCGTCAGCGCAAGGTTGGCAAGCGCCTCCAGGCCGCGAAAAAGGCTGTTCGGCTGGCGGCCGTCGACCGAAGCGACGCGCTTGGCGACGTTCTTACCCAAGTCGCCGACGCGCTCGATGTCGGCCGAGATGCGGATCGCGCCGACGATCTCGCGAAGGTCGGTCGCCATCGGCTGGCGCCTGGCGATGATGATGATGGCCTTGTCGTCGATCTCGCGCTGGCCCTCGTCGAGGACGAAATCGTCCTGGATGACCTTCTGGGCGAGGCCATGGTCGACATTCACCAACGCCGCGACCGCCTGTTCGACCATGCGCTCGGCATGCCCGCCCATCGCGGCGATGCGCTTCGACAGGAACTTCAGCTCTTCATCATAGGCACTGACGATATGGACGGACTGCATGGATATGCCTTCCCGGTTTTTACCGGCTGGTGCGTTCCCTCAATCCGTCGCTGATACGCGAACCGCATGACAGAAAGAAGAAAATCCCGGTTGGCAACCTGTACACGATCAGCGAGCCGGCAAATGAACCGTGAACGCCGCGCCCTTGCCGACTTCCGACTTGATGGACAATCTTGCGTTATGACGGGTCAATATATGCTTGACGATCGAAAGGCCAAGCCCGGTGCCTTTCTGGGTGCGGCTGTTTTCGACATCGACGCGGTAGAAGCGCTCGGTGATGCGCGGGATGTGTTCTTCGGCAATGCCTGGACCATAGTCCCTTATCGTGACGTCGAAGCCCGGCTGCTCCTCGTCCTCAGCGCCGGCAATCGATACGGTGACGTGCCCGCCTGACTGGCCGTATTTGCAGGCGTTCTCGAGGAGATTCTCGAAAACCTGGAACAGTTCGTCGCGGTCGCCGGGAACGACGAGCGGCCCATCGGCGAACTCCCGCTCGATGACGATGCCGTTCTCGCGGGCCAGCGGCGCGAGGGAATCGATGACGCTGTCGATCGTCTGGCGAAGATCGACCTCCGTGCCCGGCCTCAGATAGGGTTTCATCTCCAACCGCGACAGCGAAAGCAGATCGTCGATCAGGCGGGCCATGCGGCCGGTCTGGTTCTGCATGATCTGCAGGAACTGGTCGCGCGCCGCCGGATCGTTGCGGGCCGGCCCGCGCAGCGTCTCGATGAAGCCGGCGATCGAGGCGAGCGGCGTGCGCAGCTCATGGCTGGCATTGGCGATGAAATCGGCCCGCATGCGATCGATGCGCCGCGTCTCGCTCTGGTCCTTGAACACCAGCACGTAAAGGCCGGTGGCATGGCCGACCGTGGACGCGCTGACCCGATATGTCCGTTCCACAGGCAGCTTCTCGGTATAGTCGACCGCATCGGCGGCGACCTGCCCTGACAGGATGCCGTCGAGCAGCGCCTGCATTTCCGGCGCGCGAAACTTCAAAGCCAGCGACATCCCGGGCGCCAGCCCGCCGAAGGCGGCGAAGGCGGCGGCATTGGCGTGAACCATGGCCGCTGAATGATCGAAGATGATGAGCGGATCGGCGACCGCGGCCGCCAGATACTCGCCGGAGAGCCGCTGCAGCCCGCTTGCCTCGATCGCTGCTCCCGTATCGGCCGGCTGGCGTTCGGCATCCGCGGGCAACATCGCCGCGGTCGCCAGCGCGGCCAGGGCCAGCACCAGCACATAGAAGGAGGCGCCGGCGAAGAAATAAACGGCAAGGACCGCGAGAACACCCGCGCCAAGCAGCCAGCGGTTGCGTGACAGCCGCGCCGCCAAGGCTTGCCTCTTGTTGTCTTGTCCCGCGCCCGTCTCTGCCATAGGCCCGCGCCACCCCGCATCCCGTTCGAACGGCCAGCAACTCGCTGGACCGGCCTGACGCATGGGACCCTGAAAATCAGGATCGATTTTCGCGAAGGTTCATGCGCAAAATCAAAATGCTACAGCGTTTTTGCGTCCGAATGCGCGTTGCGCTGCACAGGCTCCATAGCATGAGTCCGCAAACTGGGAAGGTTCGTCTGGATGAAAAAGGCCAAGGAAACGGCTGAAGCGGTGCCGGCCACGGCACCGATCAAGATCAAGATCGGCGGCAAGGAGCGCGAGTTCGACATCGACGATCCGGTGCTGCCGGACTGGATCGAGGACAACAAGCTCACCGCCGGCGGCTATCCTTACGACAAGAAGATGAAAGGCGAGGAGTACGAAAAGGAGCTCGAGGGGCTGCAGATCGAACTGGTCAAGGCGCAGGCCTGGCTGCAGGCCACAGGCAAGCGGGTGATGGCGCTTTTCGAGGGCAGAGACGCGGCCGGCAAGGGCGGTACGATCTTCGTGCTGCGGCAATATATGAACCCGCGCACGGCGCGCAACGTCGCCCTGACCAAGCCGACGCCGACCGAGGCGGGGCAATGGTATTACCAGCGCTATGTCGACCATTTCCCGACTTCGGGCGAGTTCGTCACCTTCGACCGCTCCTGGTACAACCGTGCCGGCGTCGAGCCGGTCATGGGGTTCTGCACCCCGGAGCAGCACGAGAAATTCCTCGACGAGACACCGCATTTCGAACGGATGATCTGTAACGAGAACATCCATTTCTTCAAATTCTGGCTGAACATCGGCCGCGAGACGCAGCTCGAACGGTTCCACGACCGCCGCTGGTCACCGTTGAAGAATTGGAAGTTCTCGCCGATCGACATCGCCGGCGTCGGCAAGTGGGACGACTACACCAAGGCACGCGACCAGATGATCGAGCGCACGCACAAGGAGTTCTCGCCCTGGATCGTCGTGCGGGCCAACGACAAGCGCCGCGCCCGGCTCGCGGTGATCCAGCGTATCCTGCTCTCCCTGCCCTATGACGGCCGCGACCTCGACGCTGTCGGCAAGCCCGACAAGAAGATCATCGGCGAGGGACCGGAATTCCTGAAGGACTAGTGCGTTTCACCGTTTCACGGGACCGGTGAAACGCCCTATCTCTTTGTTTTTACGCAATTCCGGACGGAAAACCGCTCACACTTTTCCTGGAATTGCTCTTGTGTTGCCCTGCACCAGGAAGCGCTGGCCTGCGCAACCTGTGCCGTAATGCAGTTCCGGATCAATTACAGCGCCGCGCGCCTTTCGGCTTGCGCGGCGCTGAGGTTTAAGCCAGGCGCTCAGGCGGCCAGGCGAGCGATGCGCTGCAGCCGCTTCAGCGTGGTGTCATCCTGAAGCGCCTGCTGGAACAGCGTGATCTCGTGGTCGATGCGGTCGCACAAGACGTCCGTATCGCCCTTGAGCAGGCTGCGCGTCTGCAGCAGTGCCGCCACAGGCTTCTTGGCCAGCTGTTTCGCCCTGGCCAGCGTTGCCTCCTCGGCGCTGCCTTGCGTCACGATCTCGCCGACAAGGCCGAGCGCCTTGGCGTCCTCGACGCCCAGCGTATCGCCCAGGCAGAAGAAGCGGAAGGCGCCGGCGTAGCCGAGCTTCTGGGGCGCCAGAATGCTGGTCGCCGCGTCCGGCACCAGGCCGAAATCCACAAACGGCACCCTGAAGGTGCTGCCCCGTGACGCGATCACCATGTCGCAGTGGAACAGGATGGTGCAGCCGACACCGACGGCATCGCCGTCGACACAGGCAAGGACCGGCTTCGGGAAGGTCGCCAACATGCGGAACATGTCAGTGACGGCGTCGATCAGCTCTCGGTGCTTGGTGGCGTCGAGGAACTCCGAGAAGTCGCCGCCAAGGCAGAAGCATCCGGCAAGACCGCGCAGCATGACGACGCGGACCTCGTCATCGACCGCCGCCTCGTGCAAGGTCCTGGCAAGGCTCGCATAGGCATGCCTGTCGAGCACCGGCCGGCCGTCATGCGAGGACACGGTGACGACCAGCGTATGGCCGCGCAGTTCCGGTTCGGGATGGAAACTCATGACCGCCTCCATCACGAAGCCTGCTTGAGGCCCAGCAGACCAGGATAGCCCCGGTTCAGCACCGGCAGGTGGTGGTTGCGGCGCGCCCGCACGACATCGAGCGTATGCTCGGTGAAGGTAAGCAGCGTCGCCACGACCTGCTGGTTGCCATAGGTGCGCTGATAGCCGAGCGGCTTGGCCAGGAAGTGCAGCTGCAGCGCTCTGAGCACCCACATCGGCTCGAACTCGATGATGACCTGGTTGACGTTGCGCTTGAGGCCCCATTCGACGAAGCCGGCGATCAATTCGGTACCGACCGTCGAGACGCCGCGTTTGCCGTCGCGAAAGCCCGGAGCCACCGCGTAGCGGGTCAGTTCCCAGACATTCGGTCCCGAGGGGGACGCCCCCTCGCAGAGGTCCGACAGCACGTCGGTCAGAAGATGCGGCCGTGTGGTCGGCAGCATTCGCTGGTAGCCAGCCAGTTCGCCATTGCGGATGACGAGGTGGTGCTCGGCCTCGTCATGATCGAACTGGTCGATCTCGAGGTGGTCCGGGCGATCAAGATCGGTCCATCCCATCTCCTCGACGAAGATCTTGTAGCGCAAGCGATGGACCGCCTCCCACAGGTCGGGACGTTCCATCAGTTCCTGAGTGGTAAGGGCAAAAAGCATTAGCCGTCTCCTGGGCTTAGAGGAAGATACGGCCGTGATGTCCCTTAAAATATTGCGCGATCGCGCAGGCAAGAATTTCCAGGTCGGCACGGCCGACCTAGCTAATATAGCCGCGCCTAATCGCCTCCGCGACTGCCTGCACCCGGTTGGCTGCGCCCAGTTTGCTCTTGGCGTTAAGAAGATGTTTCTCGGAAGTGTGTTCCGAGATGCCTAAAATTTGAGATATCTCCCATTCGGACTTGCCGACAGCGGCCCATTGCAGGCACTCCCGCTCACGCGGCGTCAATTCTATGTGATCGATGATGCTTTCGGCCTTGGTGTGCAGCTGCATGGCGCGGCCGATCGCATAGGTCGACGCGAGCGAGACCATTCCGAATTCCGCATCCGACAGTTCGACGGATTCGCCGCCCAGCGAGACCATGACGATCTGGCCGTCGAGAGTGACCAGCGGAAACGCCAGGCCATCGCGCAGCTTGAACTCGCGGGCATCGCCCATGACTTCGTCGCTGCTCTTGTCGATCACGGCGTTCTTGGAAGCGTCGCGCCATTGGAACGGCGCCTGAAGCTGCTTCATGTGACTGACGACCGGATCGTGGTCGACATAGTTGCGCGCCACATAGCGCTCCAGCCAATCGCCGGGCCAATCGCAAAGCATCACATGCTGTTTCTGCTGGCCGCGCGGCGTGCCAGGCTGCGGCACGGTTCCCGCCATCAATGCGGTCAGGCCGAAGTTCGAGGTGACGCCGAGCAGCCTCTCGCAAACCGCGGCCGCGGTGCCAGCTTGCTGCAACTGGTCTATGTATTCCAGAGTTCTGTCGAACAGGCCCATCGCAACATCTACCCCATGTTGCTTCCGCTTTTTCTTTACCGACGATAGATGGACGAACACCCCTTCGCCATCAACCCCCCACTTTGCAATCTCCTCAGCTATGCCGGCAGCTTCCCCCCTTCCGGCGCGCAGGTCATTTGCAAACGCTCTAAACCATACGCTTAATTTGGCCGCTTGAAATCAAAAACCGTTGTGCCTGCCGCATTTTCATACGAAAAGCCAAGGAACGCGGACAGGCGCGGAGCCATATCGTGATCTTGCGGTGGATATTTCTGGCCCTGATGGCGGTGGTGGGCGGCGCGCTGCCGCCTGCCAGCGCGACTCAAGCGGCGGAGCCGCAGGTGCCGGTGCTGTGGGATGCCAAGGAGCGGCTACCGAAGCCCGACCTCTCGGCGCTGCCGCGACTCAGATTCCTCACCACCACCGATTTTCCGCCCTTCAACTTCCTTGACGGCGCGGGCCGCCTGTCGGGTTTCCACATCGATCTGGCGCGGGCGATCTGCGCGGAACTGGGCGTCGTCGAGAAATGCCAGGTCCAGGCATTGCCGTGGAACGAGCTGGAGGACGCGCTCCAGAAGGGCGAAGGCGAGGCGATCATCGCCGGCATCGCCGCGACGCCGGAAAGCCGGGAGAAATACACCTTCTCGCGCTCCTATATGCAGTTTCCGGCGCGCTTCATCATGCCGAAGGCAAAGGCCTTCGCCGAGCCGATTCTCGACAAATTGCGCAGCAAGCGGGTCGGCGTCGTCGCCGGCTCGGCGCATGAGAAAATGCTGCGCGATTATTTCAAGGCCGTGCAGGTGGTGACCTTCGACACACCGGAAGGCCTCTATGCCGACCTCAAGGCCGGCAAGGTCGACGCCGCCTTCGGCGACGGCATGCGCTTTTCCTTCTGGCTGGGCGGCTCGGACGCCGCCGGCTGCTGCCGCTTCGCCGGCGGTCCGTATCTGGCGCCGGAATATCTGGGCTCGGGCATGGCGATCGCCACCCGCAAGAGCGACACCGCGCTTGCCGCCGCCTTCGACTACGCGCTGCAGGAGATCTCGATCAAGGGCACCTTCGCCGAGTTCTATCTGCGCTATTTTCCCGTCAGCTTCTTCTGAGGCTATTGAGATTCAGGTGATGCCGGCCTGACCTGAATCTCAGCGGCCTCGGTCCGTCCAATGTCAGGTGAGCGTGCGCAGGCGCGCCTTCGCCGCGCGGGCAATCGCGGCGACGGTCAGCGTGTCGAGGTCGAGCTTGAGGCGGATGAGTTGCAGCACGCGCACTTCCTCCATGCGCATTTCGAGATCGACGGCGGCAACCTCGAAGGCAGCGGCATAGGCAGTGTCGCGCAACCGCTCCGGCAGCGCTTCGGCGACACGCGCCAGCACCCCTTCCAGCCCGTCCTTGTCATGCAGCGCCTTCTGGCAGGCCTGCGCCACCGCAACCAGCCTGTCCTGGTTGAAATCGACGAACACCGGCCAGGAGCGGACGACGTCGCCGATCCGCGCCAGCTCGACATCGGTCATGTCGCGGTCGGAGGCCGATGTGATGACCATCAAGTGGATCAGCGCTTCGTGCGGGCTCAGCAAAGGCATTCAAAACTCCTAGTAGCGTGCATGTCATTTCCCCAAAACCGCGACACGCTTTGGGGTGACATGCACTTGAAAGTGAGGCTCGAACGTAGGAGCGCCATTATGGCGCCGCAAGGAAAACCACCGCAAATCGTTGACGCTCAGGTCTCTCCCGCCTAGAGACCGGTTGAAACTCTATCCGCCGCAAAGCCGGCGTCTGACCTGGAAGACAATAACATGACGGGATCAAACATCATCGATCTCACGCCCGAGATGCTTGCCGCGGCCGCCGAGAGCAAGGCCTGGCCGTTCGAGGAAGCCAAGAAAATCATCGCCCGCTACAAGGGCAAGGACTTTCCCGAGACCGTCCTGTTCGAGACCGGCTACGGCCCCTCGGGCCTGCCGCATATCGGCACCTTCGGTGAGGTGGCGCGCACGACCATGGTGCGGCATGCCTTCCGGGTGCTGACGCAAGACAAGGTCAAGACAAAGCTTTTGTGCTTCTCCGACGACATGGACGGCATGCGCAAGATCCCGGAGAACGTGCCGGACCGCGCGGCACTGGAACCCTATTTGCATATGCCGCTGACGGCGGTGCCCAATCCGTTCGGCGGCGACTATGCGAGCTTCGCCGACCACAACAACGCGATGCTGTGCCGTTTCCTCGACACGTTCGGCTTCGACTACGAATTCGCCAGCGCGACGCGGTATTACAAGGCCGGTCGCTTCGACGAGGTGCTGCTGCGCGCCGCGGAGCGCTATGACGAGATCATGGCGGTGATGCTGCCGACGCTGGGGCCGGAGCGCCAGGCGACCTACAGCCCGTTCCTGCCGATCTCGCCGAAGAGCGGCCGCGTGCTCTACGTGCCGATGAAGCAGGTCGACGCCAAGGCCGGCACCATCACCTTCGACGACGAAGGCACCGAGACGACGCTGCCTGTCACCGGCGGCCATGTGAAGCTGCAGTGGAAGCCGGATTTCGGCATGCGCTGGGCAGCGCTCGGTGTCGATTTCGAGATGTTCGGCAAGGACCACCAGACCAATGCCGGGATCTATGATCGCATCTGCAACATCCTCGGCGGCCGCGCGCCGGAGCATTTCGTCTACGAACTGTTCCTCGACGAGGAAGGCCAGAAGATCTCGAAGTCGAAGGGCAATGGCCTGACCATCGACGAATGGCTGACCTATGCGCCGACGGAGAGCCTCGGCCTCTACATGTACCAGCGGCCACGGCAGGCGAAGAAGCTCTATTTCGACGTCATCCCGAAGGCGGTGGACGAGTATTACGCTTTCCTTGGCGCCTATCCGCGCCAGGACTGGAAGGAACGGCTCGGCAACCCGGTCTGGCATATGCATGACGGCAACCCGCCGGCCATCGACCTGCCGGTGCCGTTCGCGCTGCTGCTCAACCTGGTCAGCGCCTCCAACGCGCATGACAAGGCGGTGCTGTGGGGCTTCATCTCGCGGCATGCGCCGGGCGTGACGCCGAAGACGCATCCGGAGCTCGACCGGCTGACCGGCTATGCGATCCGCTATTTCGACGACTTCGTGAAGCCGACCAAGGTCTACCGCGCCGCCGACGAGGTGGAGCGCGAGGCGCTGGCGAAGCTCTCCGACGCGCTCGGCGCGCTGCCGCCGGGCGCCGACGGCGAGGCGATCCAGAATGCCGCGCTCAACGTGGCGCGCAAGATCGAGCGCTATCAGGACCATTCCAAGCAGAGCCCGGAAGGGGGGCCCGGCGTGTCGGTGGCCTTCTTCCAGATGATCTACCAGGTGCTGATCGGCCAGGAGCGCGGCCCGCGCTTCGGGTCGTTCGCAGCACTCTATGGCATTGCCGAGACGCGCGCGCTTATTGAGCGGGCGCTGGCTGGTCAGTTGGCGGCGTAACGTCGCCGCCTTCCGCCGGCAGGATGGAATCCGGGGCCTCCGGCGCCGGTCCTGACGCGGCCGGCAGCGCCGGCAGGCCGTCAAGCTTCGGCGCCGGGCCGAAAATACCCTTCCTGGCGGCGCGGGCCTTGTTCTCGGCCTCGACATAGGGACCGCCTTGCGCGGCGCGCGCCCAGCCATTTTCCACCAGCCACTGGCCGATATCCTGATTGCCGATATGGCATTCGGCGGAAATGGTGTCGCGATCGCCCTCCGGCGGAACCGTGCAGGCGACCGCCCGGCCGCGCAGGAAAGCGCGGAAGGCCGTCCTGGCGCGGGCGCCGCAGGCCCAGCTCTTGCCCTCGTCGCCGCAGGTTTCGTCCGCCTTGACGACATCCACGCCGGAGACGGCGACGGCATAGCCCTTCGACTCGATCAGCCCGGCCGCGGCGGCGACCGGCTGGAACAATTTCGTGCCGTTCCAGTCGCCTGGCATCTTCGTCTTGGGCGGCTTGGGCGGCCCGGCCAGCGCCAGATCGCTGAGCGGCGCACGCGGTTCCACCCGTTCGAGTTCCTGGTCCGACAGTTCCGGCGGCGCCACGGTTTCGGGATCGATGGCCCTCGAATGAACGGCTGGCTGCGGAGCGGCAGGCGCGGGAATGGCCGAGGTCGCCGGCTCTTCCGGCGGCGTCTCAGCGCCTGGATCTGCAAGCGCGTCCGGATCGATCCGATCCACCGCGATCGTGCTGTCATGGCCTTTGATTGCGCGCCCGCCGGCTACGACAAGCGCCGCCATCACCGGTATTGCCAGAACGGCAAAAGCTGTTTGAAGAAGCCGCACCGGTCCGGACCTACTGGCTCGCCCAGACGATGCGCGCCACCCATTCGATATCGCGCGTCGGGATGTCGCGGTCCGGGTGAGCCGGATTGAGCGAGACCAGCACGATCGATTTCACCGTCTGCCGGTCGAGCACCTTGGCCATCACTTCGCCGGCGGTGGTCTTGACGACGACACGGTCGCCCTTGCGGGTCGGCGCCCCGGGCTCGACGATCAGCACGTCGCCATTGCGGTAAAGCGGCAGCATGGAATCGCCTTGCACCTGCAGCGCGTAGGACGTCTCGGTCGCCCGCGCCGGAAGCTCGACCAGATCCCAGCCCTGCCCCGCCGGATAGCCGGCATCGTCGAAGAAGCCCCCCGCGCCGGCCTGGGCGAAACCGAGCAACGGAACCGCGCTGCGATGCTGGGCAATGACGGCGGCGCCGCGTCCTTCGACCAGTCCGGTGAATTCCTCCAGCGACGCGCCGGTGGCCTCGATGATCTTGGCCAGCGATTCGGTCGAGGGCCAGCGCGGCCGGCCGTCGGACGACAGGCGCTTGGACTTGTTGAAGGCCGTCGAATCGAGGCCCGCGCGCCGGGCAAGGCCGGAAGCCGAAAGCGAATAGCGCTCGGCGAGAGCATCGATTGCAGCCCAGACGCGGTCGTGAGAGAGCAATGCCGCGCTCCTTTGGAACAGGAAAAAATGCCTCTTCCTGTCTAGCCTGCGGCCGCACCATTGTCCACCGGTAGCGGCGGGCCGGGCTAGAAAGTGATCCGCCGGCTCGGTAAATCAGCCTCACTTGCTTCGAAGCGCGATCGGGCCGCCTTGGCCTGTTCGCGCAAATTCCGGTGCGAAAGCATGAAGGCCCGCTCGGCTTCGGTCGGCGGGCGTGGGCTGGCGGCGTGGCCGAGCGCCGCGACGACCTCGTCTATGTCGAGGAAGCGGCGGCCGCTGCGATCATAGACGCCGCCGGTGGTCAGGATCAGCACCGCCGTGTCACCGCCATCGAGCACGAAACGATGCCGGCCGATGACGGACGTGCCCTCCCAGGTCTCGATCGACGAGACCACCTCGAAGCGGCGCCACAGCTTGATCTCACGCACATAGGCCACCTGCAACCCGCCGATCATCGGCGCCCAGCCATTCTTGCGCGCGAGCGCGATGAGGCCGACGCGCAGGAAGATGTCGATGCGCCTACAGCGCCGCGCGTCCTATTGGACGCGCAAAGGACGCTGTAGCACTTTGAGTGGCGCATGATCCTTTCCGAAATCGATTCCGATTTCGGGGTCATGCGCAAGATCGGCCAACATCATGTAGCGGGCGTTGTTGAGATGCAGGTTGAAGTCGATGTCGATCGGCAGGCAGCGAAAGGCCAGCCGGCTTCCATCGCCGACCCGATATGGGCCACGGCTCGACGCCGTGGCCATGGTGCGGGCCATACGCACCCAGACATACATGCTGGTTCGTCAGGCCGCCTCTCTGACCTCGCCCTTCTGGTAGGGGTCGAAGCGCTGGTAGAAGGTCTCGCCCTTCTCGGCCATGTCGAGCAGAAGCTTCGGCGCCTTGAACTCGGCGCCATACTTCTTCTGCAGGCCCTTGGCGATCTTGACGAAACGCTTGGCGCCGATGCCGTCGATGTAGGACAGCGCGCCGCCGGTGAAAGGCGCGAAGCCGAAGGCGAGGATCGAGCCGACATCGGCCTCGCGCGGATCGGTGACGATGCCCTCCTCCATCACCCGCGCCGCTTCCAGCGCGATGGTGACCAAGAGGCGCTGCTTCAGCTCCTCATAGTCGACCTTGTCGGGGTTGAGCTGCGGATAAAGGTCCTTCAGGCCCGGCCACAGCTTCTTTTTCGCCGGCTTGGCCGGATAGTCGTAGAAACCCTTGCCGTTCTTGCGGCCGAAGCGGCCATGCGTGTCGACCATGGTGTTGATCAGCGCCATCTGCCTGGGATCGACGGCCTTCTCGCCGAGATCCCTGATGGTCTGCTTCATGATCTTCTGGGCAAGGTCGACGGCCGTCTCGTCGGTCAGCGCCAGCGGGCCGACGGGCATGCCGGCGGCCTTGGCGGCATTCTCGATCATCGCCGCAGGCACACCCTCGATCAGCATCTTGTAGGCTTCCGACATGTAGCGCAGCACACAGCGGTTGACGTAGAAGCCGCGCGTGTCGTTGACGACGATCGGCGTCTTCTTGATGGCGCGCACGAAGTCGAAGGCGACGGCTAAGGCCTTGTCGCCGGTCTTCTTGCCGAGAATGATCTCGACCAGCATCATCTTGTCGACCGGCGAGAAGAAATGGATGCCAATGAAGTTCTTCGGCCGCGACGAGTTCTTCGCCAGAGCGGTGATCGGAATCGTCGAGGTGTTGGAAGCGAAGATCGCCGACGATTTCAGCACCGCTTCCGCCTTCTCGGTGGCTTCCTTCTTGACGTTCGAATCCTCAAAGACCGCCTCGACGACGAGATCGCAGCCGGCAAGGTCGGCATAGTCCGCCGTCGGCGTGATCAGCGACAGGAGCTTGTCCTTGTCTTCAGGTTTGGCGCGGCCCTTCTTGACCTGGTCGGCCATCAGGCTGTCGGAATGCGCCTTCCCCTTCTCGGCCGAGGGCAGATCGCGGTCGAGCAGCACCACCGGAATCCCGGCTCGCGCGGTGACATAGGCGATACCCGCGCCCATGAAGCCGGCGCCGAGGATGCCGATCTTCTTGAACTTGGTGTCCGGCACGCCGGCGGGACGGCGCGCGCCCTTGTTCAACTCCTGCAGCGACAGGAACAGCGAGCGGATCATCGCCGCCGCTTCCTTCGACTGCATGATCTCGGTGAAATAGCGCTGCTCGATCCTGAGCGCGGTATCGAACGGCACCAGCAGGCCTTCATAGACGCATTTCAGGATCGCGGCCGCGGCCGGATAATTGCCGTAGGTTTCGCGGCGCAGGATGGCGATCGCCGGCGGCCAGAGATTGGCGCCGGCCGCCGAATAGATCGGACCGCCCGGCAGCTTGAAACCCTTCTCGTCCCAGGGCGCCACCGGCTTCAGGCCGTTCCTGATCATCGCCTTGGCGGTCTCGACGAGTTTCGAAGGCTCGGCGATCTCGTGGATCAGGCCCATCGCCTTCGCCTTCTGCGGCGTCAGATTCTGTCCGGTGGTCAGCATCTGCAGCGCCTGCTGCTGGTCGGTCAGCCGCGGCACGCGCTGTGTGCCGCCGGCGCCGGGGAAGATGCCAATCTTCACTTCGGGAAGCGCCATTTTCACCTTGTCAGAATCAGCGGCGACGCGGCCGTGGCAGGCGAGCGACATCTCGAAGGCGCCACCCATGCAGGTGCCGTTGATCGCCGACACAAACGGCTTGCCGCAGGTCTCGATCTTGCGGAAAAGGCCGGTCATGTAGCCGGCATTCTCGAACAGCGCCTTGGTCGCCTTCTCGAGGTCTTTCTCCTTGTCGACGGCAAAGGTGGCCAGCATCTTCTGCAGCATCGTGATGTCGGCGCCGCCGGAGAAAGAGTCCTTGCCCGACGTGATGACCGCGCCCTTGATGGCGGCATCGCCGGCCACATGATCGACGATGGCGTTCAACTCGCGCATCACCTCCTCGGTGAACACGTTCATCGAGCGGTCCGGCATGTTCCAGGTGATCAGCGCGATGCCGCCGGCGTCGATGTCGAGGGTGAAATTGGTGTAGCTCATCTCTTCTCTCCCCGTCAGACGCGTTCGATGATGGTGGCGGTGCCCATGCCGGCGCCGATGCAGAGCGTGACCAGCGCGGTGTTCAGGTCGCGGCGCTCCAGCTCGTCCAGCACCGTGCCCAGGATCATGGCGCCGGTAGCGCCGAGCGGATGGCCCATGGCGATCGCGCCGCCATTGACGTTGATCTTGTCGTGCGGGATCTCGAAAGCCTGCATGTAGCGCAGCACGACGGAAGCGAAGGCCTCGTTGAGCTCGAACAGGTCGATGTCCGACAGCTTCATCTTGGCGCGCTTCAACAGCTTCTCGGTGACGTCGACCGGACCGGTCAGCATCAGCACCGGTTCCGAGCCGATATTGGCGAAGGCGCGGATGCGCGCGCGGGGTTTGATACCCATGGTTTTCCCGGCCTTCTTCGAGCCGAGCAGCACGGCGGCGGCGCCATCGACGATACCGGAGGAATTGCCGGCGTGGTGGACGTGGTTGACCTCCTCGACCTCCGGATGCTTCTGCACGGCGACCGCGTCGAAGCCGCCCATCTCGCCGGGCATGACGAAGGACGGGTTGAGCGAAGCCAGCGACTGCATGTCGGTCGAGGGCCGCATGTGCTCATCATGGTCGAGAATGGTGAGCCCGTTCTGGTCCTTGATCGGGATAACCGAATTCTTGAAGCGGCCATCGGCCCAGGATTTCGCGGCGCGCTTCTGGCTCTCGACCGCATAGGCGTCGACATCGTCGCGGGAAAAGCCGTATTTGGTGGCGATCAGGTCGGCCGAGATGCCCTGCGGCACGAACCAGCCGGGCAGGCCGACGGAGGGGTCCATGAACCAGGCGCCGCCGGACATACCCATGCCGACGCGCGACATGGATTCGACGCCGCCGGCAATGACGATCTCGTCCGCCCCTTGCGCGATCTTGGCGGCGCCGAAATTGATGGCGTCGAGACCCGAGGCGCAGAAGCGCGAGATCTGCATGCCGGGCGCCGAGGTCGCGTAGCCGGCCTCGAAGGCCGCGGCGCGCGGAATGACGGAGCCCGCCTCGCCGACCGGATCGACGCAGCCGAAGATGATGTCGTCGACAGTGCCGGTGTCGAGCCCGTTGCGATCGCGCAGTGCCTCGAGCGTCCTGGCGGCGAGCCTGACCGCCGGCACCTCGTGCAGCGAGCCATCCTTCTTGCCCTTGCCGCGCGGCGTGCGCACGGCGTCATAGACGTAAGCCTCAGTCATTTTCGTGCTCCTTGGCTTTGCCGGCCGCCGCGCTTAGAGAGAGCGCCCGATCAGCAATTTCATGATTTCGTTGGTGCCGCCGTAGATGCGCTGGACGCGGGCGTCGCGGTACATGCGGGCGATCGGATATTCATTCATGTAGCCATAGCCACCGTGCAGTTGAAGGCATTCGTCGACGACTTTGCCCTGCAGGTCGGAAAGCCAGTATTTGGCCATCGAGGCGGTGACCGGATCGAGGCCGCCATCGATATGGCGGGCGACGCAGTCATTGTAGAAGACGCGGCCGATCGTGGCCTCGGTCTTCAATTCGGCCAGC
This sequence comes from Mesorhizobium humile, assembly GCF_033977215.1. Classification (NCBI taxonomy): domain Bacteria; kingdom Pseudomonadati; phylum Pseudomonadota; class Alphaproteobacteria; order Hyphomicrobiales; family Phyllobacteriaceae; genus Mesorhizobium; species Mesorhizobium humile. The sequence goes on along the minus strand of NZ_JAVIIV010000013.1, from coordinate 140,069 downwards.
TTGAACTGGGTGTTCTGGAAATCGATGACGGCCTTGCCGAAGGCCTTGCGTTCCTTGACGTAGTCGATCGTGAGCGCCAGCGCCCGCTCGATCATGGCGATCGCCCCGGTACCGATCTGCAACCGCTCCTGCGGCAGTTGCTGCATCAGCTGGACGAAGCCCTTGCCTTCCTCGTGGCCGAGCAGGTTCGAGGTCGGCACGCGCACATCGTTGAAGAACAGCTCGGACGTGTCGTTCGACTTCAGCCCTATCTTGTCGAGGTTGCGGCCGCGCTCGAAGCCCTCGACCTCGTCGGTCTCGACGACGATCAGCGAGGTGCCCTTGGCGCCCTTTTCCGGATCGGTCTTGGTGACGACGATGATCAGGTTGGCGAGCTGGCCGTTGGTGATGAAGGTTTTCGAGCCGCTGATCTTGTAATGATTGCCGTCCTTCTCGGCGCGGGTCTTGACGCCCTGCAGGTCGGAGCCGGCGCCGGGCTCCGTCATGGCGATGGCGCCGATCAGCTCGCCCGTCGCGAGCTTGGGCAGCCATCTCTCTTTCTGCTCCTCGGAGCCGTAGTGCAGGATGTAGGGTGCTACGATCGAATTGTGCAGGCCGATGCCGAAGCCGTCGACGCCGACATGGCCGATCGCCTCGATGATGGCGCTCTCATGCGCGAAAGTGCCGCCCGAGCCGCCGTATTTCTCCGGCATCGAGGCGCAGAGCAGACCGGCGGCTCCGGCCTTCAGCCAGCTCTCGCGATCAAACATCTCGTTCTTCTCGAACTCGTCGTAGCGCGGCGCGATCTCCTCCGCCATGAAGCGGGACGCCATGTCGTAGAGCATGCCGACCTCGTCCGCCGCCCATGCGGGCTTCGGCAGGCCAAGAATTTCGGCTGGATTTGTCGCCACGATTTCCTCCGCGTTCCGACAATTGTGGGCCGGCGGTGCCGGCCCGCCAAACCTAGAACGCTTCCGCCGGCAGCGCCATTAGCGTGTCCGCGCCACTGGAAATGCGGGCAAGCCGCGTTGCCGTTTCCGGCATGACGCGCTCCATGAAGAAGCGCGCGGTCACCAGCTTGGTGTCGTAGAAGGGCGAGCCCCCGTTGGCCCCATCCGCCAACTTCGCCTGTGCGGATTTCGCCATCTGCGCCCACATGTAGCCCAGCGCCACCAGGCCGAAGAGATGCATGTAGTCGGTGGAGGCGGCACCGGCATTGTCGGGCTTGGCCATCGCGTTCTGCACCAGCCACATGGTGGCCGCCTGCAGGTCGTTGAGGCCCTTCTTCAGCGACTTGGTGAAGGGCGCCATCTTCTCGTCGGCGCGGTTTTCCTCGCAGAACTCGCCGACTTCCTTGAAGAAGGCCTGCACCGCGCGGCCGCCATTCTGCGCCAGCTTGCGGCCGACGAGGTCGAGCGCCTGGATGCCGTTGGCGCCTTCATAGATCATGGCGATGCGGGCATCGCGCACGAACTGGCTCATGCCGTGCTCTTCGATGTAGCCGTGGCCGCCGAACACCTGCTGCGCCATCACCGCGTGATCGAAACCCTTGTCGGTGAGCACGCCCTTGACCACCGGCGTCATGAGGCCGGTGTAATCGTCGGCCGCCTGGCGGTCCTTGTCGTCACCGGAGCGATGCGCGACGTCGGACTTGATAGCCGTCCACAGCGCCAGCGCGCGGCCGGCCTCGTTGAAGGCCTTCATGGTCATCAGCGAGCGGCGGATGTCGGGATGGACGATGATCGGGTCGGCTTTCTTGTCCGGCGCCTTGGCACCCGACAGCGAACGGCCCTGCAGGCGGTCCCTGGCGTAGGAAACGGCATTCTGATAGGCGATCTCGGAGACCGAAAGCCCCTGCAGGCCGACACCGAGGCGGGCCTCGTTCATCATCGTGAACATGGCCTTCAGGCCGCCATTCAATTCGCCGAGCAGCGTGCCCTCGGCCTCGTCATAGTTCATGACGCAGGTCGAGTTGCCGTGAATGCCCATCTTCTCCTCGATCGAACCGCAGGAGAGCGTGTTGCGCTCGCCGGGATTTCCCGAGGCATCGAGCTTGAACTTCGGCACGATGAACAGCGAAATGCCCTTCACGCCTTCCGGCGCGCCCTCGGCGCGGGCCAGCACCAGGTGGACGATGTTGTCCGACATGTCGTGCTCGCCGGCGGAGATGAAGATCTTCTGGCCGGAAATCCTGTAGGTGCCGTCACCATTGGGAGCGGCCTTGGTGCGCAACAGGCCGAGATCGGTGCCGCAATGCGGCTCGGTCAGGTTCATGGTGCCGGTCCAGGCGCCCCCGATCAGCCTGGGCAGCCATGTGGCCTTCTGTTCGTCCGTGCCGTGGGTGACGATGGCCGCGATCGCGCCTTGCGTCAGGCCGGGATACATCATCAGCGCCATGTTGGCGGAGATCATGTATTCGGACACGGCGGTGTGGACGGCATAAGGCAGGCCCTGGCCGCCGAACTCGGCAGGTGCCGCAAGCCCCATCCAGCCGCCTTCGCGATACTGGTCGTAAGCGTCCTTGAAGCCCTTGGGAGTCGTCACCGAGCCGTCGTCATGGCGCACGCAGCCTTCCATGTCGCCGACGCGGTTCAGCGGATGCATGACGTTCTCGGCAAGCTTGGCGCCCTCCGCGAGGATCGCCTCGAGCACGTCGGGCGTCGCGTCCGAGAAGCCCGGAAGGTTGGAATAGCGCTGAAAGCCCAGCACGTCGTTGAGAACGAACAGCGTATCCTGGATCGGCGCCCTGTAGATCGTCATGCCTTCCTCCACCCTATAGTGCCGGCCGGCAAGTTGCCTGTCCTGGACAGGAGACCGGGCCAATGTCGATGCCCCGATAGCAAATATTGACGTTTGCGTAAACGTCAACTTCGTCGCAGCCAAAAATTTATGTGAGCGGTCAGGCATTGTGGCGACAAAAAAGCCGCGCGGCTATGGCCACGCGGCTTCTACGTCCGGGGTGTTTCCGGAGAGCGGGCGATCAGCCGGCGGCGCTGGCCTGCGCCGGCGCGGCGCGCTCGACGAGCATCTGACGCACGACCGACATCGAGTTGCTCAGCTCGCCGATAGCATCGTCGATCAGCGCCCGCTGCTTCTGCAGGCGGGCGAGCTGCTTCTCCGACTTGTCGAGCGCCAGCCGCAACTGCTTGGTGTTGGTGCCGCTCGGATCGTAAAGGTCCATCATCTGCTTGACGTCGCGCAGCGAGAACCCGACCTTGCGGCCGAGCAGGATCAGCTTCAGCCGGGCCTTGTCGCGGCGCGTATAGAGACGGGTCGAGCCGTCGCGATGCGGATTGAGCAGGCCCTTGTCTTCATAGAAGCGCAGCGTGCGCAACGTCACGCCGTATTTCTTGGCCATCTCGCCGATGCGGACGAATTCCTCGCCGGCTTCGACCGGTATGTCATTGGTATTGGCCGCGGCCTCGCCGGGCGAAACAAGTTTCATGGTCACTGGCTTTCCCCTGGTGGCGTCGCGGTCGCGGACCAAGCGTCGCCTGAATGGAAGCGGGGGCGTGCTTCCAATCGTGGTTGCAACAAGTCAATCGCAAGAGGCACGGCTTCGCACCTTTTACGTTTACGTCAATTCTATATCGACAGCCGCAAGGTGACGCAAGGGCGTTGTCGAAACGGACCTTTATGCCGCACCCGGATACCAGCTTGTCGGGCGGCTCACGATTTATGCGCGACTTCTTAAGCTTGGTTAACGCCTTGTTTACCACGTTGGGCGAAATGTGCGCATGTCGGTCACCCGTGTTTATCCTGTAGCGAATTTTTCACGGTTTTTCGAAGCGTGGGTGAAACCCGGGAAGCCCGTCTTCCTCCGCAGCAAAACCGCTCGGCTCGCTTCGTTCCCGGCAGGACTTTGGGAAACCGGCTTTGGCCGGCCATTCTGAACACGGGCGCATCGATGAACAGCAAGCGGTCCTATCTCGATACACTCAACGCCGGCAGGCAACGCCGGCCGCAGCCCTCGCTCGAAGAACTGAACCGCTCGCTCGAAACGCTGGAGCAGCGGCTGGACCGGACGCGGGCCGACATGCCCGATCGCCCCGACCTGCGGCGGCCGGCCGAGCCGCGTTATCCAAGCACGCAGCCTTACGGCCAGCCGCGCTGGTACGAGGATCCCTATTCCGCGCAAAGGCCCTTGGAGCGGGTGCCACAAAGCCCGGCGCCGCAGAATCCGCGGCCGCAAGATCGCGCCCCGCAAAATCCCGCGCCGGCCTATCAGGCGATCGCGCGCGACATCGACCGGGTGCGCGGCCAGGAAGACAGCGTCGCCATGGTCGGCAAGATCGCCGTCGAACTGCGAGGCCTGCGCGAGGAATTGCGCCACCAGATGACCGTCGGCCTGCAGCGCGAATTCGAGGCGTTCCGCCAGGACATCGACCGCGCCATGCAGGCCAACAGCCAGCGCGGCGCTCCGTCGGGCGGCATGCCGGACAAGAGCAGCGCCGAACTCGGCCTCGAATTCGAACGGCTTTCGGGCGCCATCCAGTCGCTCGCCGAAAAGAGCGACGACCGCAGCATCAACCTGCTGCGGCTGGAACTGGAACAGGTGAAGGGCGCGCTGGACACGCTGGCGCGCGAGGAAAGCCTGCAGAAGGTCGACCGCCGCTGGGACGATTTCGACCGCCGCTGGAGCGCCTTCGAGGACCGCGTCGATGCCGACCAGCGCAAGCGCGCGGAAGGCCCGGGCCTTTCGGTGCTGACCGACCGGCTCGAACAGATCAGCAGCGCCGTCAACAGCCTGCCGGAATCGCTTTCGCTGCGCTCGCTGGAGGAAAAGGTGCGCACGCTTGCCGGCGCGGTCGATCGGTTCGCCGGCCAGCAGACCGCGCGCGGCGGCGAAACGCTCGCCATGATCGACGAGCGGCTGGACGAGATCTCCCGCGCCATCGTCGCCTCGACCGTGGCTGCGCAGGCCAATGCCTTCGACCCCGAAACCTTCGGCCGGATCGAGAAGCGCATGGCATCGCTGGCGGTTCAGATCGAAGAGGTCGCGCAGTCGCGGCCTGGAGCGGAAGTTCTCGATCACCTCAACCTCCTGTCCAGCCGCGTAGACCAGTTGGCTGGCCGCGCCGACCTGCCCAAGCAGGCCATGGAGCGGCTCGGCCAGCAGATCGCCTTGATAACCGACAAGATGGACCGCGCGCCGGCCATGCCCGATGCCGAACATATCTTCCAGGGCCTGGAGCGCCGCTTCGACGCGCTGTCGATGCTGCTCGAGCGCCGCCAGGGCGACGCGATGGAACAGGGCAACATCCTGTTTCGCGATCTCGAGCGGCGGCTGGACGAGGTGGCGGACAGGCTCGACCAGCGCACGCGCCAGGACGACAGCGCCGGCATCATGGAAGCGATCGACGCCCGCTTCACCGCTTTGGCCAAGCGCATCGAGACGCGCATCCCGGATCCCGCCAACGACATGGCGATCCGCGGGCTGGAAAGTCGGCTCGAGGACATTTCCAGCCGGCTGGAATCGTCCGCGCAGCAGGTCGCGGGCATCGATCCTGCCCTGATCCGCAGCCTGGAAGCGCAGGTCGCCGGCCTGTCGGCACATCTCTCCAAGCCCGGCACGCCGCTGCCCGAATTCGAAGATATCAGCCCGCGCCTCAACGAGATCGAGAAGTCACTGGCCGGCACGCGCGATTCCATCTTGAGCGTGGCGCGCGAGGCGGCCGAGAGCGCCGTCAAATCGCTTGCCGATTCGACGTCCAGCACGGCCCAGACCAACGCGACCGCCGTTGCCGGCCTCGCCCAGGACCTGAAGACGCTCGAAGCGCTCACCCGCCGCTCCGACGAACGCAACTCGCGGACATTCGAGGCGATCCACGACACGCTGCTCAAGATCGTCGACCGGTTGGGTTCGCTGGAAACGAGCGAGACCAGCGAAGCGGTCAGCGAACTGGTCGATCCGCAACCGGCCGGCAAGCGCGGCGGCCGGGGCGGCAAGATCGCGGTGCAGGACGCACCGTCGATGGACATCGACCAGCCGCTTCCGCTCACCGGAGACATGGCCGGCCTGGAAGGCCGCGCAGCGGCCATCATGCGCGATGAGACAAGCGAGCAGCGCACGCCCGCCGAGGCAGCGGCTGAAGCGGCCTTGGCAGCCCTGGGGCCGGACGCGATCGGCGACAAGAGCGAGACGGCCGGCCGCAGGAAATCGATGTTCAGCGGCCTGGCGCGCGCCTTCAAGGGCAAGAAGGAAGCGGACACGCAGCCGCTTGCCGGCTCGGCGCCGGTCGGCGACGTGCCGAGCGTCGACATCGACGAGCCGCTCGACCCCAGGGCCGCGAACCGGCCCTTGGAACCCGGCTCCGGCGCGCCGGACCTCAACGCCATCATGAAGCGCGTGCGCGACGAACGCGGCGGCCAGCCGACCCGGCGCACCGAGGGCGACGCCGCCAAGTCCGATTTCATCGCCGCGGCCCGCCGCGCGGCCCAGGCCGCCGCAGCGGAGGCGGACACGCTGAAGCGGCAATCGACCATGACCGGCCCGGTGAAGGCGCTGAGGATAGGCGACCTGCTCAAGGCGCGGCGCAAGCCGATCCTGATGGCGGCCGCGGCGATCATGATGGCGCTGGCCGGCCTGCAGCTGGGCAAGGCTTTCTTGTCCGATCCCGTCGAAACGGCCAACAACCAGCCCGCCCCGATCGTCTCCACGCAGAGGGTCGACACGGCTTCTCTCGATGCCACAGCCGCGCCGAAGGCCGACACGCAAAAGACCGACGCGGACACCACGCAGGCCAAAAGCGCCCCTGCCCACCCCGTCAGGCAGGCGGAGCCCGTCATTGACGCGGCACCGGCCGCTTCCATCCCTGCAAGTCCTGAGGCGGCCGCAGCCATGCCGGCCGAACCGGCGCCCGCGCCGATGGCTTCGGCGACGCCGTCCGAGCCTGCCGCAGCCGCCACCGCGACGGACACGGATGGCGATACGCAGCCGATGGCCAACGCCCCGGAGACGACCGGTCCCGCAGCCGAGAGCACCCCGGCGGGCGCGCCGACGACTACCTCCGCCGACACGACAGGCGCGGTGCCGTCCGCAGCAAGCCAGACGGCCGCGGCCAAATTCGACATTCCCTCCGAAATCGGTCCGGTGGCGCTGCGCGACGCGGCCGCCGGCGGCGACGCCAAGGCGCTGTTCGAGGTCGGCTCGCGCTATGCGGAATCGCGCGGCGTGAAGGAAGACATGAAGGCGGCCGCCAAATGGTATGAGCAGTCGGCCGAGCTAGGCTTCGCGCCGGCCGAATACCGGATCGGCAATTTCTACGAAAAAGGCATCGGCGTCGCGCGCGACATCAAGAAGGCCAAGACCTACTACCAGCTTGCCGCCGAACAGGGCAACGCCAGCGCCATGCACAATCTGGCGGTGCTGTTCGCCATGGCGGCGGACGGCGTGACCGACAATGAATCGGCCACGCACTGGTTCCAGGAAGCCGCCGACCTCGGTGTCAAGGACAGCCAGTTCAACCTCGGCATCCTGGCCGCCAAGGGCGTCGGCATGAAGCAGAACCTGGAAGAATCCTACAAGTGGTTCGCGATCGTCGCCAAGACCGGCGACAAGGACGCCGCTGCCAAGCGCGACGAGATCGCCAATGCGCTGCGGCCCGAGCAGCTTGAGCGGGCGCGTGCCGCGACGGAATTGTGGAAGGCCAAGCCGCTCAACGCGGCCGCCAACTCTGCCGACGTTCCGGAATCCTGGCAGGACAGCGCGCCGCAGACCACCGCCGGCATCGACATGAAGAAGGCGGTGAAGAACATCCAGCTGATCCTCAACAAGAACGGCTACGATGCCGGCGGTGCCGACGGCGTGATGGGCGGCAAGACCAAGAACGCCATCATGGCCTTCCAGACCGACAACAAGATGAAGCCGACCGGCGAGGTCGACGCGCCGCTCGTCAAGGCGCTCCTGGCGCACAAATAACGGCAGGCGCGTCGCATACGCGACGCCTTGCCACACATTTGCCTGTTAACTGATTGAGATGGTTTTTGTTTCGATGCGGCGGCGGGGTTTGAAACCCGCCGCCGCATCGGCGCAATAAAAAATTGGCTTTTCGGTGCTTTAGTGTCCGGGGACGGCACTATGCGCCGATAGACAAACTGATCGAGACAGCCGGGTGGGCATCTATCTCCCGATCGCGGAAATTTCCGTCAACGTCTTCGTGCTGCTGGCGATGGGCGCGGCGGTGGGCTTCCTGTCGGGCATGTTCGGGGTCGGCGGCGGCTTCCTGATCACGCCGCTCCTGATCTTCTACAACATCCCACCGGCGATTGCGGTGGCCACCGGCGCCAACCAGGTCATCGCCTCCTCCTTCTCCGGCGCGCTCTCGCACTTCAAACGCGGCACGCTCGATTTCAAGCTGGGCGGCGTGCTTCTGGCCGGGGGCATCGTCGGCTCGACGGCAGGCATCTTCGTCTTTGCACTGTTGCGCCGTCTTGGGCAGTTGGACCTGTTCATCTCGCTGCTCTACGTCGTGCTGCTCGGCACCGTCGGCGGGCTGATGCTGGTCGAGAGCGTCAACGCGCTGCGCGCCAGCCGCAGCGGCGCCGCGCCCGTCTTGAAGAAATCCGGACAGCACAACTGGATCCACCGGCTGCCGTTCAAGATGCGCTTCCGCGCCTCGAAGCTGTTCGTCAGCGTCATCCCGGTGCTCGGCCTCGGCGCCGGGATCGGCTTCCTTTCGTCGATCATGGGCGTCGGCGGCGGCTTCATCATGGTGCCGGCGCTTATCTACCTGCTCAAGGTGCCGACCAACGTCGTTATCGGCACCTCGCTGTTCCAGATCATCTTCACCTCGGCCTATACGACCCTGGTGCATGCCACGACCAACCAGACGGTCGACGTGATCCTGGCCTTCCTGCTCATGGCCGGCGGCGTTGCAGGCGCGCAATATGGCGCCAAGGCCGGCCAGAGGCTGCGCGGCGAGCAATTGCGGGCGCTGCTGGCGATGCTGGTTCTGGCCGTCGCCATACGCCTTGCCGTCGATCTCTTCGTGACGCCGCCCAATCTCTATTCGCTTACCGCCGCGGGCCTCAACTGATGGCGGCACGACAAGCATTTGCAGCCGCCGTCTTGTTGTCGATGCTCTTTGCCCTTTCCCCGGCGACGGCGCAGACGCCGCCCGCCGAAAGCATCCAGATCGGCCTGTCGACCGACGCCATTTCCATCACGGCAGGCTTCTCCGGCGCCGACCTCACCATCTTCGGATCGCTGGAAAATCCCGATCCGTTGGTCGCGCGCCAAGGACGCTACGACGTGATCGTCGTGCTCGAAGGGCCGCCGAGGCCCGTCGTGGTGCGGCGCAAGGACCGGGTGCTCGGCGTCTGGATCAACCTGGACTCCGAGACGTTCGAGAACGTGCCGGTCTCCTATTCCGTTGCGACGACGCGGCCGCTGCAGGACATCGCCGAGCCTGCCAAGTACAAGCAACTCTCGCTTGGCGCGCAGAACCTCTACATGAAGCCCGCCGACGAGACCGACAGCCCGGCAACCATCGAGGAATTCACCGCCGCACTACGCGACCGCAAGGCGGCGACCGGCCTCTACAGCGAGAATGTCGGCGGCGTGCAGTTCCTGTCGCAGAACCTGTTTCGCGCCACCGTGCGCCTGGCGCCCAATGTTCCGGTCGGCACGCACAAGGCGCGCGCGTTCCTGTTCAAGAGCGGCATGTTCGTCAAGGAAAGCTCGGCCCAGCTCGAAATCCGCAAATCCGGCTTCGAGCAGTCGATCTTCCGTGTCGCGCACGACTATTCCTTCCTCTACGGCGTGTTCGCCATATCGCTCGCCATGCTGACCGGTTGGCTCGGGCGCCTCATCTTCCGCAAGGATTGATCTTCCGGGAAAATGGAAGGACCCGTTTCCCGTCAAAAGAGGGTTTCCCTTTTCCCGGTTTTGCGATACATCGCCGCCTCCCAGCCCTAGGGACAAGCAACACATTCAATTTCGATAGAGCGGTCCGGCCTTCCGGATGACGGCGCGCAATGCGTCGGCTTGCCGCTATGAAACAACGACAGGAGGCTGCGATGCGATCGGCATTCGGCGGCATCGATTTCGGCACGTCCAATTCCACGGTGGGCGTGATCCGCGACGGCCGCGCGCGACTGGTGGCGCTGGAAGGCGAGCAACCGACCTTGCCCAGCGCCGTGTTCTTCAACTTCGAGGACGGCTACACCTATTTCGGCCGCCGTGCGATCGGTGACTACACCGACAGCATCGAGGGCCGTCTGATGCGCTCGCTGAAGAGCGTGCTCGGCAGTTCGCTGGCCAACGAGAAGACACGCATCAAGGCGCGCCAGATCGGTTTCGTCGACATCATCGGCCTGTTCATCGATCATCTGAAGAAGCGTCTGGAAGAAGATGCGGGCGGTCCGGTCGATAACGTGGTGCTCGGCCGGCCCGTGCAGTTCGTCGACGACGACGCGGCCGCCGATATGAAGGCGCAAGGCGAGCTTGAAAAAGCAGCCCGCGCGCAGGGCTTCAGGCACATCGCCTTCCAGTTCGAGCCGATCGCGGCGGCGCTCGACTACGAGCAGACGGTCACCGGCGAGGAGCTGGCGCTGATCGTCGACATGGGCGGCGGCACCTCCGATTTCTCGATCGTGCGGGTCTCGCCGGAGCGCGCGCGCTCGACCGACCGCAAGGCCGACATCCTCGCCAATCGCGGCATCCATATCGGCGGCACCGACTTCGACCGGCTGCTGAGCATCGCCCATGTGATGCCCGAGCTCGGCTATCTGACCCGGACCAAGGACCACAAGCGCAACCTGCCCGCGGCCTATTTCATCGATCTGGCGACCTGGCAGCGCATCAACCTCGTCTACACGGCCAAGGCGATGAACGACCTGCGGCATATCCGCTACGAGGCAGAGCGTGCCGACCTCGTCGACCGCTTCATCCACGTCGTCGAGCATCGCTACGGTCATGCGATGGCGGGCCTGGTCGAAAGGGCGAAGATCGCGCTGACCGACCAGCCCTCGGCGCAGGTGAAAGTGTCGCTGCCCGGCGCGCGCTTCGCGGCCGAGATCACGCGCGCGGGCCTCGAAGAGACGATCGGTGGCGACATCGAACGCGTGACCGAGACGGTCCAACAGACGATCGCCGATGCCGGCGTTGCCGCCTCCGCCATCACCGCCGTGTTCCTCACTGGCGGCTCGACCGCCATCCCGCTGGCGAAGCGGCGGATCCTGTCGCTGGTGCCGCAGGCCTCGGTCATCGAAGGCGACATGTTCGGCTCGGTCGGGCTTGGCCTGGCGCTCGATGCGCAGCGCAAATACGCTTGAGCGTTGTTTGTCGCAATTAGCTGGGGTAGTGCATCCAGTGGCGGGCGGCATGCCTAGGAGATTGGCCAAAACGCCCGTCTCTTCGTCATCCACGGGCGGAGCGGGAGCGAAGCGGACGCGCAGACCCGAGGATCCATTCCGTGACATCCGAGTGCCGCAACCGTGCAGAATTCTGCCCCGTTGCATTCCCGGGCGGATGTAACGGAATGGACTCTAGGGTCGCTACGCGACTGCTTTGCCCCAGAATGACGAAGTTCGGAGGTGCCAGCCAATCGCGAGCGTTTTGCGACAATCCTCATCCTGGGACGCGGCTTGGCGTCAGCCGACCTTCCCGCCGAGATGCGCCTTCAGCGCCATCTGGGCGCGGCCTTGACTGCCGGGTCGATAGCGTTGCCTGCCTGAAATCCGGGCCAATCGCTACAAAGACGAAGATCGCACTTAACCGGTGATCGTGATGGGGATCGCGCCATAGCGATCAGCCGTGCTTTTCAGCATCGTTTTCACCTTCAAGTTTTTGCCGCAGCGCCAGCATGACGCGGTGCGTGGTTTTGATGTCTTGAACCGAGAGCCCTTCTGCGAGCGCGTTGGCGCGCGGGTCGTAAGCCCTAATCGCAGCGTCGTAGGTTCGCTGCCCTTTGTCGGTCAGCACGACGAGGTGCGCCCGACGATGGTGCGGATTGGGCTGGAACTCGACCAAGCCCTCCTTCGCGAGATCGTTGACGATGCGCTGGACGTTTTGCCGGTTTGCGCCGAGATCGCGGGCAAGCCACGCCACCGGCTGCAAACGGTCGGCCAAGGCAATTGCGCCGAGAATTTGCCACCGAGCACTGGTCAGCCCGAGCGGAGCGACGAGCCGGTCGCCCCATGTCAGCGTCAGGTTGTTCACCCGGAACACGGTGAGGATCAGATCGGTCAAGGCTTCGCCTTCCGGGGTGCGAATGGCGTCGTTCATTTGTCATCACCTATCTTTATTGACATCATTATGTCAAGATATTATGTGTCCATTGCTACGAATTGACACCATAGAGACAATTTGGACGGAGAGCCACTATGTCCCTTCTCAGTGCTCGGCGTGTGGGCGGTCAGCCGTTAAGGGGGGCAGCGATGCTCAAGATCGTCCATCCCGTTGCGGGCCTGATTGCCGTCCTCACCATCGCGACCTTCTGGCTCTCAACTGCGCTTTCCGAACTCTTCGGCTCCGAAGCGGCCGTAGTCGCGGTGAAGACGGCTGTCCCATGGGGTCTCTTCATCCTGATCCCGGCTCTTGCCGCCACCGGAGGTTCGGGCTTCGCCTGGTCGAAGGGGCAGCGCCAAGGGCTTGTCGGCACGAAGCTGAAGCGTATGCCGTTCATAGCGGTGAACGGCATTGTCGTCCTCATCCCGGCGGCACTGTTTCTCGCCTCGAAGGCACGGGTGGGCGAGTTCGACACGACGTTCTACATCGTGCAGGCGCTCGAACTGATCGCCGGCGCAACAAACATCACGCTCCTCGGTCTGGCGATACGGGACGGTATGAAGCTGACGAAGTGGCGGCGTGGCAGCTTCCTCAAGCGGGGCGTCGCCTATACGACCAGCCTCATCGGCAAGGAAAACGTCGCTCGCGGCACGCTTGCGATCCACCTGAAGAAGCCGGAGGGCTTTGCCTTCAAAGCCGGTCAAGCCGTCTATGTGACTTTGCCTGGATTGAAGGAAGCGGACGGCAAGGGCCGCGTGCGGACCTTTTCCATCGCAAGCGCGCCGGACGACGCCGATCTGGTGATTGCGACCAGGCTCACCGACTCCGCCTTAAAGCGCGGTCTTGCAAGCCTGCCTGTCGGATCGGCTGTCGAGATAGAAGGCCCCTACGGTGATTTGACGCTGCATGGCGATGCCGCGCGGCCGGCGGTGTTCCTTGCGGGCGGAATGGGCATCACACCGTTTCGCAGCATGATCCGTGACGCCGCCACGCACGCGCGCGCCCGTAACCTCATTCTCTTCTACAGCAATCGAAGCGCAGAAGACGCCGCGTTCCTCTCCGAACTAGAGCAGACTGCGCGGGAGAACCCCGGCTTCAAGCTGGTGGCGACAATGACCGATGCGGGGGACTGGCAAGGCGAGCGCGGTTTCATCACGCGCGAAATGATCGAACGGCATCTCGGCGACATCGCCAGCCCGGTCTTTTGTCTCGCCGGTCCCCCGGCAATGGTTGCGGCGATGGAAACTCTGCTCAAAGCGGCAGGGGTGAAGGCCGAAAACGTCCGCGTGGAGGTGTTTGCCGGATACTGATGATCACGCTGTCGCAAAAACGGCGGATCCTCTCGCGGGTGCCGCAGTCCTCCGTCATCGAAGGCGACATGTTCGGCTCGGTCGGGCTTGGCCTGGCGCTGGATGCGCGGCGGAAGTTCGCGTGAGCGTTGTTTGTCGCAATTAGCTGGGGCAGTGCATCCAGTGGCGGGCGGCATGCCTAGGAGATTGGCCAAAACGCCCGTCTCTTCGTCATCCACGGGCGGAGCAAGGAGCGCAGCGACGCGGCGCAGACCCGAGGATGACGAAGTTCGCAGGCTTCGGCCCAATCGCGAACGTCCGCGATGATCTGCAACCCAACAACGCAATCCGGCTGCGCCCTGGGCTCAGCCGACCTTTCCACCCAGATGCGCCTTCAGCGCCATCTGGGCAAGGCTCGCTTGGCGGTCGCGGTGCGTGATCATGGCGAAGTCGCGTTTCGGCAGTTCGACCGGCACGGCTCTGAGGCTGCCCTCCGCCAGGGAGCGCGCGACGACGAGCTCCGAGATGATCGTGGCTCCGGCGCCGGCCTCGACCGCCTGACGCACGGCCTCGTTGCTGGGCAGGACGAGGAATATCTGCAGCTCCGCCGGCGGAACCCCCTGGCTGTGCGCGAAATCCTCCAGCGCCTCACGCGTGCCCGACCCGCCTTCCCTAATGATCCAGCGCAACGCCCTGATGTCGAGATTTCCCGCCCGCGTCATCGGAATTTCGGGATGCAAGCGCGCCACCACCAGCATCGGGTGGTCCTCGTCGACGGTGGCGCGGCGCAGGATGTCGGACTCGGTGCGGCCCTCGACCAGGCCGAAATCGGCACGGCCGTCCAGCACATTGGTCTCGACCTGCCTGGTGTTGCCGATCGTCACGCTCAGCTTCACGGCCGGATAGGCTTCATGGAAGGAAGCGAGGCGACGCGGCAGCCAGTAGCTGGCGATGGTCTGGCTGGCCGCGATCGACAGGCTGCCGGCGACGGTCTGGGAGACATCCTCCAGCACGCCGCGGGCAGCCGCGGCGCGATCCAGGACCGCCTTCGCTTCAGGCAGGAAGCGGTGGCCGGTCTGGGCCAATTCGATGTTGCGGCCAACCCGGTTGAACAGGCGCACGCCATGCTGGCTTTCGAGCGCGCGGATAGCGGCCGACGCCGCCGACTGCGAGATGCCGAGCCGCTCGGCGGCCTTGGTCATATGGCCGTGCTCGGCGACGGCGACGAAGATGCGCAACTGGTCGAGAGTCATGGGCCCAACTAAGAAGCAAAATCGATCGGAATTACAAGAGCTGCTTGTTAGACGCATTAATGGGTTTGTTCTAAGTTTTCATCGGAAGTTGGAAAAAATTGGCTGCGTTGCCGCCAAGGTTTGAAATGATCGGGCGCTTCAAATCCCTGTTCGCGCATTGGAACCGCCGTCTGAAGCGGCAGTTGGCCGGCGAGCGCTATCATCCCGAGCTCCACTACATGCGCGGCCCGGGACCCAATACAAAGGCCAAGATGGCGAGCGGCAAGAGCATTCGCGGATCATGAGCAAAGCCGCGCCGCGCGGCGCCAATTCCGCACCCTCGCAACGGCCGCTGGCCGACAGCCGAGCGCCGGATGAGGGCGATGGCGTAGAGACCTCGCCAAGCGTCTCCGACCGCATCGCCAAGACCACCTGCTACATGTGCGCCTGCCGCTGCGGCATCGATGTCCACATCAAGGACGGCAAGGTCCGCTACATCAACGGCAACAAGGACCATCCGGTGAACCGCGGCGTGATCTGCGGCAAGGGCAGCTCCGGCATCATGCAGCATTACAGCCCGGCGCGGCTGAAGAAGCCGCTGCTGAGGACAGGCCCGCGCGGCTCGGGCGAGTTCCGCGAGATCGAATGGGACGAAGCGCTGACCATCGCCACCGAGCGCCTCTCGGCGATCCGCCGCACCGACCCGAAAAAACTCGCCTTCTTTACCGGGCGCGACCAGTCGCAATCGCTGACCGGCTGGTGGGCGTCGAAGTTCGGCACACCCAATTTCGCCGCGCATGGGGGCTTCTGCTCCGTCAATATGGCGGCCGGCGGGCTTTACACGATCGGCGGCTCGTTCTGGGAGTTCGGCGAGCCCGACTGGGACAACACCAGATACTTCATGCTGTTTGGTGTCGCCGAGGACCATGATTCCAATCCGATCAAGATCGGCCTCGGCAAGCTCAAGGCGCGCGGCGCCAAGGTGGTTTCGATCAACCCCTGCCGGACCGGCTACAATGCGATCGCCGACGACTGGATCGGCATCCGGCCCGGCACCGACGGCCTGTTCGTGCTGGCGCTGGTCCATGAACTGCTCAAGGCCGGACGCATCGATCTCGACTATCTGCTGCGCTACACCAATGCGCCGGTGCTGGTCGTGCAGGCGCCGGGGGCCGCCGATGACGGACTGTTCGTGCGCGATGTGGACGGCCATCCGCTTGCCTGGGACAGGCTGGCGAAGACCCCGGTCAACGCAGCCGACCCCGAAGCAAAGCCGGCGCTGACCGGTAGCTATGAGATCGGTGGGCGGCGCTGCGTGCCGGTGTTCCAACTCATTGCCGAGCGCTATCTAGACGAGACCTACGCGCCGGACGCGGTGGCGGAGCGCTGCGGTGTTGCCGCCGAGACGATCCGCCGGATCGCAGCCGAATTGGCGCATGTCGCCTTCGAACAGACGATCGAGCTGCCGATCGCCTGGACCGACTGGGCGGGCCGGCGGCACGAGACGATCAAGGGCCGGCCGGTGTCGATGCACGCCATGCGCGGCATCTCCGCCCATTCCAACGGCTTCCACACCTGCCGCGCCATCCATCTCTTGCAGGTGCTGCTCGGCACCGTCGATGTCCCCGGAGGCTTCCGATTCAAGCCGCCCTACCCGCGTCCGGCGCCGCCGGGGCCGAAGCCATGCGGAAAAAACGTCCGGCCGATGACGCCGCTCGACGGCATGCCGCTCGGCTTCGTCTGCGGACCGGACGATCTTCTCGTCGACGAAGACGGCCGGCCCGCCCGCATCGACAAGGCCTATTCCTGGGAAGCGCCTTTGGCCGCGCATGGGCTGATGCATTCGGTCATCCGCAATGCCTGGGCCGGCGATCCTTATCCGATCGACACGCTGATGATGTACATGTCGAACATGGCTTGGAACTCGTCGATGAACACCGTCGAGACGATTGCCATGCTGACCGACAAGGACGGGGCCGGCGCCTACAAGATCCCGTTCATCATCTATTCCGACGCCTATTATTCGGAGACGGTGGCTTTCGCCGACCTGGTGCTGCCCGACACCACCTATCTCGAGCGGCACGACTGCATCAGCCTGCTCGACCGGCCGATCAGCCATGCGGACGGCCCGGGCGACGCCATCCGCCATCCGGTGGTGCAGCCGGATCGCGACGTGCGGCCGTTCCAGTCGGTGCTGATCGAGCTCGGCGCGCGGCTCGGTCTGCCTTGCTTCGTCGAGGAGGACGGTTCGGCGAAATACCGCGACTATGCCGATTACATCGTCAACCACGAGCGCACGCCAGGCCTCGGCCCTTTAGCCGGCTGGCGCGGCAAGGATGGCGGCTCGATCGGCAGAGGCGACGTCAATCCTGACCAGCTGCAGCGCTACATCGACAATGGCGGCTTCTGGCACCAAGATTTTTCCGACGACCAGCGCTATTACAAAATGGGCAACCGCGCCTATCTCGATTTCGCCGTCGAGATGGGTTTCATCCCCAAGGCCGAGCCTATCGTCTTCCAGCTTTACTCGGAGCCGATCCAGCGCTTTCGCCTCGCCGCGCGCGGCCATGGCACGGTGCAGCCACCCGATGCCGAGCGCAACCGCATCGAGACCTACATGGACCCGCTGCCGTTCTGGTACGCGCCTGTCGAGGAAGACGCCGTCGATCTCGAAAGATATCCGCTGCATGCGCTGACGCAGCGGCCGATGCACATGTACCATTCCTGGGGCTCGCAAAATGCCTGGCTGAGGCAGATCACCAGCCAGAACCGGCTGTTTGTGCATGCAGACACCGCCACCACCCTTGGCCTTGCCGACGACGACTGGGTGTGGATCGAGAGCCTCAACGGAAGAGTGAAGGGCCAGATCAAGCTGATCGACGGCGTGAACCCGGACACGGTGTGGACCTGGAACGCGATCGGCAAGCGGCGCGGCAGCTGGGGCCTGAAGGACGATGCGGCAGAGAGCAATCGCGGCTTCCTGCTCAACCACATCATCGGCGACCAGACGTCCGCCGACGCCAACGGCAAGCGCTATTCGAATTCAGACCCGATCACCGGACAGGCGGCATGGTTCGACGTGCGCGTGCGGATCGCAAAATGCGCGGCTGAGGAAGCCGGCTTCACCGAGCCGCAATTCGAGCGTTTCGCCCGGCCGCCACATTTCGAGCCTTCACCGGATGTGCTCCGCTTCGGCGCCGCGTTTCGCATGAAGAGGGAAGCCGCCGAATGACCTGCCTTCCCGCCCGGACCGAGAAGAAACTCGGCCTCGTCATCGACCTCGACACCTGCGTCGGCTGCCAGGCCTGCGTCACCGCCTGCAAGGAGTGGAACACCGGCGGCCACATGGCGCCGCTGACCGACATCGATCCCTATGGCGGGCATGTCGACGGCGTCTGGTTCAACCGGGTGCACACTTACGAGCACATGACGGAGTTGGGCGGCCGCACGGTGAACTTCCCGCGCTCCTGCCTGCATTGCGAGACACCGGCCTGCGTCACCGTTTGCCCGACCGGCGCCTCCTACAAGCGCGCCTCGGACGGCATCGTGCTGGTCGATGAGGATAAATGCATCGGCTGCAAGCTGTGCAGCTGGGCCTGCCCTTACGGCGCGCGCGAGTTCGACACCGATGTCGGCGTGATGAAGAAATGCACGCTCTGCGTCGACCGCATCTACAACGACAATTTGGCGGAAGAGGACCGCGTGCCGGCCTGCGTCGCCGCCTGTCCGACCAGCGCCCGGCATTTCGGCGATCTCGGCGATCCGGCTTCGGCGATCTCGCAACTTGTCGAGGAGCGTGGCGGCGTGGCGCTGATGCCGGAGCTTGGCTACAAGCCGACCAACAGATACCTGCCGCCGCGCGCGCGCAGCCAGCGCGCAGCGAAGGTGGATGCGCCGGCGCTGGAGCCGATCAAGGTCGAGGGCGGGTTCCTTGGCTGGATCGACCGCATGCTTTCGAACTGATCATGCATCCTGCTTTCTCGGTCGTCTTCTTCACCACCGCCACCGGGGCAGGCTACGGCCTGCTGGCGCTGCTCGGCCTGCTTGGCGGGCTGGGGTTCATTCCCGCCGATTTCTGGCTCGGCCTTGTCGGCATGGCGCTGGCGTTCGGCTTGATCGTCGCCGGCCTGTTGTCGTCCACGGGCCATCTCGGCCGGCCCGAGCGCGCCTGGCGCGCCTTCTCGCAATGGCGCAGCGCCTGGCTGTCGCGCGAAGGCGTGGCGTCGGTCGTGACCTTCATCCCGGCTTGCATCTTCGGCATCGGCTGGGTGTTTCTCGGCAAGAGCGGCGGCTGGGTGGCGGTTGCCGGGCTGCTGGCGGCGGCAGGCGCGGTGACGACCGTTTGCACGACAGGCATGATCTACGCCTCGCTGAAGCCGATTGCGCAGTGGCACAGCCGCTATACTTTGCCGGCTTATCTTATTTTCGCCGGCATGACCGGAAGCGTTCTCACCAACGCCTTGCTTCAGGCGTTCAAGCAGGGCTCAACGGCGATGCTCATCGGCACTCTGCTTGCCACGCTCGCCGGCTGGGGCTGGAAGCTCACGACCTGGCGCTACAATGACCGGTTGGAAATCCCGACGACCGCCAACACGGCGACGGGCCTCGCCGGCGGCACCGTGCGTTCGATCGAGTGGCCGCACACGGAAGAAAACTATCTGCTCAAGGAAATGGGCTTCCGCATCGCCCGCAAGCATAGCGCCAAGCTGCGGCGGATCACACAGGCGATGGCCTTCGCCGCGCCCTCTGTCCTGCTTGCCGTCACGTTCGCCTTACCGTGGCCCTTCGCGGCGATTGTGTCGGTGGCCGCGGCTATCTCCCAGCTCGCCGGCATACTGGTCGAGCGCTGGCTGTTCTTCGCTGAGGCGAAGCATACGGTTATGCTGTACTATGGACGAGAGTAGCCTCTAACCCGGCCTTAACATCGAGCCCGAAATCGCGAAGATACGCTCGGCGCCCAGCATATAGGCCATCAGCGTTTCCAGCCGAAAAAGGCCGGCATAGGCGCGGTCGAGCACGTTGAGCGAGCCGGTATAGGCGCCGAAGGCCGGCATGATCATGCGGCCGCCGTCGCCGGCAAAGCAGCGCCGCCTGACCGAGCGGCCGCGCTGGACGATGCGGGCGCAAGGGTGGAGATGGCCGGCGATCTCACCCTCGACCCGCCGCTTCGATGGTTCATGGCGGAAGAGCAGCGAGCCTATGGCGAGTTCGCGCACCGTCTCGCCGGGCAGATCTGCGGGCGCTTCCGGATCATGGTTGCCGGCGACCCAGAACCAGTCGCGGCCGGCCATCATCGCTTCCAGCTGTTCGCGGAAGCTTTGATGCATCCGCTCGGCGCCGGCGCCGTCATGGAAGGAATCGCCCAGGCTGACGACGATCCGCGGCTGGTAATCTGCGATCACTGCCTGAAGCCGCAGCAAGGTCGCACCCGTATCATAAGGCGGGATCAGCGCGCCGCGCCTGGCGAAGGACGAACCTTTTTCGAGATGCAGGTCGGAGACCGCGAGCAGCCGCAGATCGGGGAAATAGAGGACGCCGCGCCGGTCGCAAACCGCGCGCTCGCCGGCGATGCCGACAAGGTCGACCTCGGCGATCAGCGTTGCGCGCGACAGTGAAAAATTCATCCCCTCTCGACTCTCTCTTTCAGTCCATCATCTCCGGCCCCATGGCCTCTTCGACAAGGGTGGCGGCATCCATCAACAGCGCCTCATCCGCCTCGCCGTTCACCGGCATCTTGCCGATTTCAAGCATGATCGGCACCGCAAGCGGCGATATCTGTTCGAGATTCTTATGCATGATTCGACCGCGGATGCGCGAGAGCATCTCGGCAAGTCTGCTGACATCGAGCAACCCGGTCGCGGCATCCGTACGAGTGGCCTGCAGCAGAATATGGTCGGGCTCATGACTGCGCAGCACGTCATAGATCAGGTCTGTCGAGACGGTAACCTGGCGACCGCTTTTTTCCTTGCCTGGGTGGCGCTTTTCGATCAGGCCCGAAATCAGCGCGCAGTTGCGGAAGGTACGCTTGAGCAGCCAGCTGTCGGCGAACCAGGCTTCGAGATCATCCCCAAGCATGTCCTGATCGAACAGCGTGGCCAGCGACGGTTTCCTGTGCTTGAACATCCAGCCCATGTCGGCCAACGACCAGATAGCCAGCGCATAATCGGTGGCGACAAAGCCGACCGGCTTCGCGCCGGCCCGGTCGAGCCGTCGCGTGAGCAGCATGCCAAGCGTCTGATGCGCCAGCCTGCCTTCGAACGGATAGGCGACGAGGTAATATCGGTTGCCGCGTGGAAAAGTCTCGATCAACAGGTCGTCGCGTTTCGGCAACACAGACTTCTCCGCCTGGAACCGCAGCCAATCCGCGACCTGCTCGGGCAGCTTCTTCCAGCGTTGCGGGTCGTCGAGCATGGCGCGAACCTGCTCGGCGAGATAGGTCGAAAGCGGAAATTTTCCGCCGCCGTAGTAGGGAACTTTCGCATCGCTGCCGGGCGCGTTCGAGACGAAGCACTCGTTCTCGCGGATGCCTTCGAAGCGCAGGATCTTGCCGGCGAACATGAAGGTGTCGCCGTGGGTCAAAGTCTCCAGAAACGCTTCCTCGATCTTTCCCAGCACCCTGCCGCCGCGCGAGGCTGCCCCCCTGCTGCCGGCCTGGACGTAACGAACGTTGAGCGCGGGCACTTCGATGATGGTGCCGACATTGAGCCTGTATTGCTGGGCGACAGCCGGATTTGAAACCCGCCAAAGGCCTTCCTTGTTCAAGCGGATACGGGCGTAGCGTTCGTAATTTCTCAGGGCGTAGCCGCCGGTGGCGACGAAGTCGATAACCCGGTCGAAGGTCGGCCTGTCCAGGGTGGCGTAAGGGGCGGCCGTCCTTACCTCTTCGAACAGCGCGTCGGCACGGAACGGCGCGCCGCAGGCGCAGCCGAGCACATGCTGGGCCAGCACGTCGAGCCCGCCATTGACCAAGGGCGGCGTGTCCTGCGCGCCGAGATAGTTGGCGTCCAGAGCCGCCCGGCATTCCAGCACCTCGAAACGGTTGGCCGGGATCAGGATCGCCTTCGACGGCTCATCCATGCGGTGATTGGCGCGGCCGATGCGCTGCGCCAGACGGCTGGCGCCTTTCGGCGCACCGACATGCACGACCAGGTCCACGTCGCCCCAGTCGATGCCGAGATCCAGCGTCGAGGTGGCGACGATGGCGCGCAACGCGTTTTCGCCCATGGCCTTCTCGACGCGGCGGCGCTGGGCGACGTCCAGCGAGCCGTGGTGGAGCGCAATCGGCAAAGTGTCTTCGTTGACGCGCCAAAGTTCCTGGAAAAGCAGCTCTGCCTGGCTGCGCGTGTTGACGAAGAGCAGCGTGGTCTTGTGCCGCTTGATCTCGCGGTAGATCTCAGGCGTGGCGTAGCGGGCCGAGTGCCCGGCCCAGGGCACCCGCTCTTCCGAATCGAGGATCGATATCTCGGGTTTGGCGCCGCCTGTGACGACAATCAGCTCGGACATCGCGCCGGGAGAGGCCTGACTGACCAGCCAGCGCCGCAATTCATCCGGCTCGGCCACGGTCGCCGACAGGCCTATGGTCTGCAGCCCGGGGACAAAGGCGCGCAAGCGCGCCAGGCCGAGCGCCAGCAGATGCCCGCGCTTCGAGGTGACAAGCGAATGCAGCTCGTCGAGCACGACGTAGCGCAGATCCTCGAAGAAGCGCCTTGCGTCGTTCGAGGCGATCAGCAGCGCGAGCTGCTCTGGCGTGGTGAGCAGGATGTCGGGCGGCGCCAGTTTCTGCCGCTGGCGCTTGTGCGAGGGCGTGTCGCCGGTGCGGGTCTCGATGGTGACAGGCAGGCCGATCTCCTCGACCGGCTTGCCGAGGTTGCGCTCGATGTCCACGGCCAGCGCTTTAAGCGGCGAGATGTAGAGCGTGTGGATGCCGCGATGCGCCTGGCCCGGTTTGCGCTTGGGTCGATTGGCCAGCTCGGTCAGCGATGGCAGGAAGCCGGCCAGCGTCTTGCCGGCGCCGGTCGGCGCGATCAGCAGCACCGATTGGCCGCTTTGAGCCTTGGCCAGCAGCTCGAGCTGATGGACGCGCGGCGACCAGCCCTTCTCGCCGAACCATTTGACGAATGGCTCGGGCAGCAGGACGGCGGCATTCTGTTCGGCAAGGCGCGGCTGCTCGGTCACCCGCAACAGGTAGCGCGGCGGCACGAAATCGCCAAGGAAAATCGGAACAAAAGGGGATCAGCGTTCCTTCTCCCCTTGTGGGGTCCGAAGGACGGGGCGAGACCCGTGGCTCGCCCCCGGGCGGTGGATCGGCGCGCAGCGCCGAGACGGATGAGGGGGTGTTCTAGCTTGGCGCCAAGCTTACCCCTCACCCGGATTGCCAGCCGATTTGCGAAGAGCAAATCGGGGCAATCCGACCTCTCCCACAGGGGGAGAGGTGAAGGCGCTACGGCCTCCTGAACCCCGTCGGGCCGCCATAGAGATAGCCGATGCGGTCGACCGCCTCTTTCAGGCCTTCGCGCGAGACCAGCATGGTGTGGCCGTTGGCGTGGATCATGTCCTTTTCGTCAGTCATAACAGCGACGTGGCCTTTCCAGAACACGAGGTCGCCGCGTTGAAGTCCGGCAAAGTCCGGACCCGGCTCGAACGGCGTGCCGATGCTCGCCTGCATGTCGGAGTCGCGCAGCACTCGCCTGCCGGCCATGCGCATCGCAAGCTGCACCAGCCCGGAGCAGTCGATGCCGAAGCCGGAGGCGCCGCCCCAGAGATAGGGCGTGCCGAGGAAGCTCTCGGCAACGGCGACGTAATCCTTTGCCGGTTCGGCGATCGGCCGCAGATGGCCGGCGACGATCGCCTGGCCGGAGGGCAGCAACGCATAATGCGTGCCGCGCGTTTCGGCCGAGCCGGTCACCGTCACGGTCGAGCCCATCGACAGCTGTCCACTTGTCGGAAAGCGCAGATCCGGTCCGGGATAGAGAAACGTGCGCGGCACGGAGACGATGTGGGTTGGCGCATGTTCGCGCTGACCAAGGAGATTGTCGGCCACATAGCCGACATAACCGTCGCTCTCGGCCTGCACCCAGGCCCAGCCTTCGGCATCCTCGAAGACCAGCACGTCGTCGCCAAACAACGCCTGGGTGTTCACTCCGGCATCGGGGCGCGGCGCCTTGCGCAGGTCGGCGACCGACGCTGTGATCCGGGCCGGGCGGCCGGTGACGAAGCGGTCGGCGGCGACCTCGCCCTTCAGCCTCGCATCGGCAAGGTCGGAGCGGAAGGCATGAAGGCGAGCATCCCTGGCGGTCAAATCGATAATCCAGTCAAATCAGCAATGAACTCAGATGGGGCGCCGAGATCAGATGGGAAGGTCGTGCGCCCTGGCGACGATACCATCGCCGAAGCGCTCGACAAAGAGCGCGCCTTCCACCGTGCGCCGGATCAGCACGTTGCGCTTGTCGAGCTCGTCGCGGTGGCGCGAGACCAGTTTCAGCGCGCCCATCGTATCCAGCGCCCGGGTGATGACCGGCTTGGTGACGTTGAGCTTGGCGGCCAGCCCGCGCACCGTGTGCGGCGGCGGATCGAGATAGATGGTGAACAAGATCGCCGTCTGGCGCATGGTCAGATCCGGCGCGCCGTCGCGCACCTGGGCCAGCATCACCTGCTGCCACAGTCGCAAGGCCTGGCTCGGGCGCATCGAAATCGACATGCGCCAAGCATGCCGGCAAATTGTTTCGGTTCCGTTTCAGTGGAGATTTGTTGGTTGGACCATGATCTTGTCCGAAAAACCGGTCCCCACTTTTTGCTACGCTGACCTGCGGTTCGGGATCATGGTCTAGCCGAAACGGCCGGCGATGACGCGCTCCAGCGCTCGAATGCCTTGCGCCTCGCCGCCGGTCAGGCCGTAGGGGCGGTCGACCGGGTTCCAGGCGAAGATGTCGAAATGCGCCCAGCTGTGCGTCTTCTCGACGAAGCGCTTGAGGAAAAGGGCCGCGGTGATCGATCCGGCAAAGCCGTCCGTCGTCACATTGTTGATGTCGGCGATCTTCGAGGAGAGCTTTGCATCGTAGGGGCGCCACAAAGGCATGCGCCAGAGCGGATCCTCGACCGCGACGGATGCCGCGGCCAGGTCCGCGGCAAGCGTCTCGTCGGCGGTGTAGAAAGGCGGCAAATCCGGCCCCAGCGCGACGCGGGCGGCGCCGGTCAGCGTCGCCATGTCGATCAGCAAAGCGGGCTGTTCCTCATCGGCCAGCGCCAGCGCGTCGGCCAGGACCAGCCTGCCTTCGGCGTCCGTGTTGCCGATCTCGACCGTGATGCCCTTGCGGCTCCTGAGCACGTCGCCGGGCCGGAAGGCATTGCCGGCGATCGAGTTCTCGACGGCGGGGATCAGCACGCGCAGCCGGACATTGAGTTTCGCCGCCATGATCATGGAGGCGAGGCCCAGCACATTGGCGGCGCCGCCCATGTCCTTCTTCATCAGAAGCATGCCCGAGGACGGCTTGATGTCGAGGCCGCCGGTATCGAAGCAGACGCCCTTGCCGACCAGCGTCACCTTCGGCGCATCGCCCGGCCCCCAGCTCATGTCTACCAGCCGCGGCGCGCCGGTCGAGGCCCGGCCAACCGCGTGGATCATCGGGAAATTCCGCGCCAGGAGATCGTCGCCATGGATCACTGAGATATCGGCGCCGTGGGCGGCCGCCAGTTTTCGGGCGGCTTCCTCCAGCTCGACCGGACCCAGGTCGCTGGTCGGCGTGTTGACGAGATCGCGTGCCAGGAACACGCTGTCGGCGACGCGGCGGACATGCGCGGCGTCGGCGCCTTCGGGCAGCGCAAAGCGCAAGGCCTTGCCTGGTTTCTTGCCGTAGCGTGTAAAGACATAGCCGCCCAACGCAAGCGCGAGCGCGGCGAGTTCGGGTTGCGCCAGGCTCGACGCGAAATGCCAGTCGCCTTCCGGCAACGCTCGTGCGAGCGCGCCGAGGCCAAGAACGCTTTCGCCGTCGCCTGTGCCGAACAGCGCGCCGGCAAGGCCGCCGCCCTCGCCCGGCAGGACCAGCGTGCGCCCCGCTTCGCCGGAAAAACCGTTGGCCCTCGCCCAAGCGATGGCGGACGGCGGCAAGGCCGCGGCTTCAAGGGCGCCCTTTGCCACCAGATAGACAGGCAAGGCGGCTTCCGGCTTCTGCTCAACGAGTTCGACAGGCATGCAATGATCTCCGGCCGAACAGCTGAGTCGGCGCTTCTTAACGGTCCGTTAGGGTTAACAGAATATTTCTGCGGGAGGGAAGACGGCCAGCCAATGGCCGCACAGGAATGGAGACCGGGCGCCGATGCCGACCAAAGCGTTGAACCTTACAGCCAAGCGTCTGATCACCACGGCCTTCATTGCGGCGCTGGCGGCCAGCGCGGCGGGTTGCGGCAGCACCAGCAAGTTCACCACCGGCTCCATCTCCCGCTCCGACAGCAGGCCGCTGGAAACGATGTCGTCCGGCGAATTGCGTACCGCCACGTCCAGGCTCGGCCAATCCTACGCCAGCAATCCGAACGACAAGCGCATCGCGATGAATTTCTCGGCGGCGCTGCAGATGGACGGCGATGCCGACCAGTCGCTGGCGGTGATGCGCAAGCTGGCGATCGCCTATCCCAAGGATCGCGAGGTCCTTGCGGCCTACGGCAAGGCGCTTGCCGCCAACGGCCAGTTCGCGCCGGCCCTCGATGCCGTGCGGCGCGCGCAGACGCCCGAATATCCAGACTGGAAGCTTGTCTCGGCGGAAGCCGCCATTCTCGACCAGATGGGACAGAAGGACGAAGCGCGGCAGGATTATCGCAAGGCGCTGGAACTGAAGCCGAACGAACCTTCGGTGCTGTCCAATCTCGGCATGTCCTATGTGCTCGAGGGCGACCTGCGCACGGCGGAAACCTATATGCGCTCGGCCGCGCAGCAGCCCGGCGCCGACAGCCGGGTGCGGCAGAACCTCGCGCTGGTCGTCGGCCTGCAGGGCCGCTTCGACGAGGCCGAGAAGATCGCCTCGCAGGAACTGTCGCCCGAGCAGGCGCAGGCCAACATCGCCTATCTGCGGCAGATGCTCGCCCAGCAGAATGCCTGGAGCCAGTTGAAGGACCAGGACAAGGGCAAGGCGAAAGTCGCCACGAACTGACGGACGCTGCCAAGCGCCGACCGCTTCGACAATGAAAAGCCGCGCGGACCCCGCGCGGCTTTTTTGATTGATGCTTACGGGCTCGCCTACTTGCTCGAGGAGCTGTGCTGGTCGCCGAAGATGCCGCGCTGGCTGACCTGGATGCCGGCCGGACCCAGGATGATGGCGAACAGAACCGGCAGGAAGAACAGGATCATCGGCACGGTGAGCTTCGGCGGAAGTGCCGCGGCCTTCTTCTCGGCGGCGTTCATGCGCATGTCGCGGCTTTCCGAGGCGAGCACGCGCAGCGCGTGCGCCACCGGCGTGCCGTAGCGTTCGGCCTGGACCAGGGCCTGCGACACCGACTTCACCGATTCCAGGCCGGTGCGGCTTGCCAGGTTCTCATAGGCGACCTTGCGTTCCTGCAGATAGGACAGCTCGGCGTTGGTGAGCACGAACTCCTCGGCGAGCGCCACCGACTGCGCGCCGATCTCGTCGGCAACCTTGCGCAGCGCCGCCTCCACCGACATGCCGGATTCGACACAGATCAGCATCAGGTCGAGCGCATCCGGCCACGCCTGCTGGATCGACTGCTTGCGCTTGGTCGCGCGGTTGTTGACGTAGAGGATCGGCGCGTAGAAGCCGCCATAGGCGACAACGACACAGACGAACAGCTTGATGAACGCCGGCTGCTGCGGCAGGCCGCCGAGCACGAACAGATAAACGGCCGCCAGGGCAAAACCGACAAATGGCAGGACGAGGCGGAAGAAGAGGAAGCGCGTCAACGGGTTCTGGCCGCGGAAGCCCGCGACCTTGAGCTTCTGGATCGTGCTTTCATCGGCGAGCGCGCGCCTGAGATCCAGGCGGTCGACGATGTTGCGCATGCCGATGGACTGTTCCTCGCGCAGGCCCTTGCGGCGGCGGTCGGCTTCGTTGGCAAGACGCTGGCGCTGCTCGGCGCGCAGTTTGTCGCGTTCGAGCGCCACGCTCTTCATGCGCGACTTGAGCGACGTGCCGCCGAACGCCGGCATGAGCGTGAAGACGGTCGCGAACACGGCGATGCCGACCAGCATCGCGATCAGGAAGGAAGGGTCGGTGAGTGTTTTGACGACTTGCTCTGTCACCGGATCCGCGCCCCTACACTTCGAAGTTCATCATCTTGCGCATCACCAGGATGCCGATCGACATCCACACACCCGAGCAGCCGAGGATCAGGTTGCCGACGTTGGTGGTGAACAGCGGCATGATGTAGTTCGGGCTCGACAAATAGACGAGGAAGGCGACGACGAAGGGCAAGGCGCCGATGATGACGGCGGACGCCTTGGCTTCCATCGACAGCGCCTGGACCTTGGCTTTCATCTTCTTGCGGTCGCGCAAGACGCGCGAAAGGTTGCCCAGCGCCTCGGACAGGTTGCCGCCGGCCTGCGACTGGATCTGGATGACGATGCCGAAGAAGCCGGCCTCGCTGCACGGCATGGTCTCGGAGATGCGCATGGCGGCGTCAGGCACCGACATGCCCATCTGCTGGGAATCGACGATGCGTCGGAATTCGGACCGGACCGGTTCGGGCGATTCGTTGGCGATCAGGCGGATCGCATCGTTGAGCGGCAGGCCGGACTTGACCGCGCGCACGATGATGTCGAGCGCGTTCGGGAACTCTTCCAGGAAGGCCTTGACGCGGCGTGTGCGGCGAAACGATACGAACCAGCGCGGCAGGCCGAGGCCGCCCGCCAGCAAGGCGCCGGGCAGAGCCCACAAAGGCGCGCCGATAAAAAAGAGAAGGGCCGTGAGCACGAGGCCGCAGACGGCGGAGTAGAGATAGAAACGTTCGAGCGAAACCTGCATGCCGGCCTGGCGGATCTGGGCCTTCAGCGGCGGTTTCTTGACGTTGCGGTCGTTGGTCTTCTGCTTCTCGTCGAGCTGCTTGAGGGAGTCCTGAAGATTTTTGCGCCGCTTGACCGCTTCCGCGGCGCGGTCGCGCGTGGCTTTCACCACCGAGCGGTCGGTTTCGGCCGTCTTGATGGTCTGAAGCCGCTTGCCGGCCTGCTTCTCGTTGTCGATGCGCGTGAACAGGAACGCATAGGCCACCGCGCCGGCGCTGAAGCCGGCGAGCACGATGAAAGCCAGTACGGTGGTGTCAATTCCGAACATCGACCGGGGCCCCTAGGCGGTTCGGCGTTTCAAAGAAACGACGAACCGCCCTATCTCCTTGTTTTGACGCAGTTCCGGACGGAAAGCCGCTTCACGCTTTTCCTGGAATTGCTTCCAACCACCAGATGCATCAGTCAGCGCGCTTCTCCATTGCCTCGAGCGCATTGGCGAGGCGCTGCTCCTCACCATAATAGCGGGCGCGGTCCCAGAAATGCGGGCGGCCGATGCCTGTCGACACATGTTCGCCGACCAGCCGGCCGCTCGAGTCCTCGCCCTTGATGTTGTAGAGGACGAGATCCTGGGTGATGATGACATCGCCTTCCATGCCGACCACCTCGGTGATGTGGGTGATGCGGCGCGAGCCATCGCGCAGGCGGGCCGCCTGGATGATCACGTCGATCGAGCCGACGATGATCTCGCGCACCGTGCGCTGCGGCAGTGTATAGCCGCCCATGGCGATCATCGATTCCATACGGTTGAGGCATTCGCGCGGGCTATTGGAGTGGATCGTTCCCATCGAGCCGTCGTGACCGGTATTCATCGCCTGCAGCAGGTCGAACACTTCCGGTCCGCGCACTTCGCCGACGATGATCCGCTCCGGACGCATGCGCAGGCAGTTCTTGACCAGGTCGCGCATGGTCACCTCGCCCTCGCCCTCGAGATTGGGCGGCCGGGTTTCGAGACGGACCACGTGCGGCTGCTGCAGCTGCAGTTCCGCCGAATCCTCGCAGGTGATGACGCGCTCCTCGCGGTCGATATAGTTGGTCAGGCAGTTGAGCAGCGTCGTCTTGCCGGAGCCGGTGCCGCCCGAAATGACGATATTGCAGCGGACGCGGCCTATGATCTTGAGGACTTCCGCGCCTTGCGGCGAGATGGCGCCGAACTTGACCAGCTGGTCCAGCGTCAGCTTGTCCTTCTTGAATTTGCGGATGGTGAGCGCGGCGCCGTCGATCGACAGCGGTGGCGCGATGACGTTGACGCGCGAGCCGTCGGGCAGGCGCGCATCGCAGATCGGGCTCGATTCGTCGACGCGGCGGCCGACCTGGCTGACGATGCGCTGGCAGATGTTGAGCAGCTGCTGGTTGTCGCGGAAACGGATGCCGGTCTGTTCGACCTTGCCATTGACTTCGATGTAGACGTTCTTGGAGCCGTTGACCATGATGTCGGCTATGTCGTCGCGGGCAAGCAACGGCTCCAGCGGTCCATAGCCCAGAACGTCGTTGCAGATGTCCTCGAGCAGCTCTTCCTGCTCGGAGATGGACATCGCGAAGTTCTTGATCGCAATGATGTCGTTGACGATGTCGCGGATTTCCTCGCGCGCGCTCTCGGGATCGAGCTTGGCGAGCTGCGACAGGTCGATCGTATCGATGAGCGCCGAAAACACCTGGCTCTTGGTGTCGTAATAGGTCTCCGAGCGCTCGCGCTGGACCCTTCTTGCCGGCTCCGGCGCCATGGGCGGCGCCTCGACGGGCCGGCGCGCCGGCGGCGCGGCCGGCGTGCTGGACGGCGGCGCGGCCGGTCGTTCGGCCGTCATCGTCGCCGTTGGAGCGGCGGCGGGAGCAGCGGATGCCGGCGGACGGAATTCGGGCGCTGCCCGGCTGCCGTCGTCTTTGCCTCTTTTACCAAACATGATCGACTACCCGATGCCGCTCAATCAGCGTCACTTCTTGTTGCGCGAGAGCTTGCCGAGGATCGAGCCCAGGCCTGCCTTCTTCCTTGCCTTGATTTCACTGCGTCCGGTCAGCACATGCGCTACTTCGTTGATGGTGGCGACGACCGGGCTCTTGGCGTCCATCTCGCTCAGCATGCGGCCGTTGTTGGCGGCATTGCCGAACAGCAGCGGTTCGAAGTTGATCACGGCCATCGGCGTGATGCCGAGCGGTTCGGCGAAATCGGAAGCCGCGATCTCGGGCCGTTTCGGCACGCCCGCCTGGTTGATGATCAGCTTCGGCGGCGGATCGTTCGGACGCAGCCGCTTCAGCATATCCACCATGTTCTTGGTGTTGCGGAGATTTGCCAGCTCGGGCGTGGCCGTGATGACGATCTCGTCCGCCTTGATCAGCGTGCTCTTCGTCCACCCGCTCCAGACGTGCGGGATATCGAGGACCAGCAGCGGCGCGCTACGCTGCGCCGTCTCTATGATCTGCGAGAAGGCCTCCGGATCGAAATCATAGACGCGCTCGAGCGTGGAGGGCGCCGCGAGCAGCGACAGATGCTCGGCGCATTGCGCGAGCAGGCGGTCGAGATAGACCTCGTCGACCCGCTCGGGCGAAAACACCGCCTCGGCGATGCCTTGCGCCGGATCCTGGTCGAAATTGATGTTGGCAGTGCCGAAGGCGAGATCGAGATCGGCGATGACGACCTCGGACTTGAACAGGGACGACATCGCCCAGGCGACATTGTGAGCGATGGTCGACGAGCCGACGCCGCCCTTGGCGCCGATGAACGCGATCGACCGGCCGATCGGCTCCGATTCCGGATCGACGAAGATTGACGACACGACGCTGACGATGTCGGTCATTGAGACCGGCGCGATGACATACTCGGAAATGCCTGACCGGATAAGCTCCCGGTATAGCCCGACATCATTGTAGTGGCCGATGACCACGACCTTGGAGGACGGATCGCAATATTCCGCGAGCTGGCCGAGTTGTTCGAGCAACTGCTGCGGCTCGCTGCGCGATTCCAGCAGGATCAGGTTCGGTGTCGGCGCGGACTGGTAGAACTCGATCGCGGTCGGGACACCGCCCATATGGACCTTGAGATGGGCCTTGGCCATCCGCCGATCCTCGCCGGCGCGCGCGACGGGATTGGCGACCCCCTCGGTCTCGCAGAAGGCCTGGATCGAAATGCGCGGCACGGGACGCAGCGCCTGCATGGCGGCGATGTCCTGCTGCGAAAGTTCGCCGGTTTCCGCGGGCGTGTCGTAGGCAAGATTGCTCATCGTCATGCTCTTTCCGTGACTGCTCTCTTCGTCGTCCGGCGCGGCTCAGTAGGTTACTTCTGAATTGCTGAGAAACTCCTCGGAGATACCCCTCTCGCGGTACTTGTCGATCACCGCGCCGCGATTTTCGGCGTCGATGTCGGACTGCTTGCGCGGTCCGATCAGATCGTTGGGATTGGCCACCTGGGCCGCGAGGTTGTTCTGATAGGAGCAGCCGAAGTCGGCATAGTGCTTGTTCTCCGACGTCTCCGTCAGATCATCTGGCCAACGTCCGCATTTGTCGGTCTGGGCCCGCACCGCGACGAAAGCGACACGCACCGGCGCGGACGCCTCGGGCACAGCCGACTGATAGGATGTCATCACGATGCGGTTGCGCTTGACGCCCGCCGCCATGGCGAGCCTGGCGAAATCGCGGCCGGCGGCCCGGGCGGCAACCTCGTTGGCGGACCCGGCCGGCATCGCGATCGTCAGCGCCGGCGCGGCGCTCTTGTCGTAGCCGTCGAGAAAACCGAGCAGCGTATCGCGCTGTGCGCCGGTCATGCCGCGATCGCCGGCGCCGACCGGCAGGTCGATCTTCTGGTTCTTCTCGGCGATGACGATCGGATGGGTCGTGCGGTAATCGTCCGGTATCGAGCCGACCGTGACACTGTCGCGGTGCCAGTTGGCGCAGCCTGCGAGCGATGCCGCAAGCATGACCGCCAGTGCCGGGACCACCTGCCG
Organism: Mesorhizobium humile; assembly: GCF_033977215.1. Classification (NCBI taxonomy): domain Bacteria; kingdom Pseudomonadati; phylum Pseudomonadota; class Alphaproteobacteria; order Hyphomicrobiales; family Phyllobacteriaceae; genus Mesorhizobium; species Mesorhizobium humile. The sequence continues at coordinate 107,403 of NZ_JAVIIV010000013.1, read as the reverse complement.
ACGGATCCTTGCGATACCGGATGCTGTCCGGACCGTCATGACCTTCGATGCTGACTTGGACATATCCGCATTCCCACTCATTTGTAGATGAAGCCAACGACGCCGTGATAGCGGCCCGGCGGTCTATCGGTCTGCATGGTGCCGTAGACGCGGTTGACGCGGCCGAGGAACATGCCGGCGCCATCGCTCGGCGCATTGAAGTTGTCGTCCGGCTTGGCCAGGTCGTTGCGCGCCACCGGCCGCGACAGATAGGGCGTGATGATGATGACGAGCTCGCTCTCGTTGCGCACGAAATCCTTGCTGCGAAAGAGCGTGCCAAGCACGGGGATCTTGGTCAGGCCGGGTAATCCAGTGACAGCTTGCCTGATATCGTCTCGCACCAGGCCTGCTATCATCATCGAACCACCGGATGGCAGTTCCACCGTCGTATCGGCCAGGCGCTTGCGAAGCGACAAAGCGTTCATGCCGATGTTCCTATTGTCCGTGGATGCCGACGCGGATCCTTCTGTTGTCGGTTCGGAAACCGAGGTTCTGACTTTCAGGCTTATGCGACCCGGCGACAGAACCACCGGCTGGAATTCCAGGCCGATGCCGTACTCGATCTTGGAGATCGAGTAGTTCTGCAGACCAGTCTGATTGCTGTTGGAGACGTTGGCGGAAACACTGGTCACCATATTGTATTCGCCGCCGACCTTGAAGGTCGCCTTTTCACCTGACACGGCGGTCAAGGTCGGCTCGGCCAGAGTCTTCATGACCCCCGACTGCTCCATTGCGTTGATATAAGACTGCAGCCCTGACGAACTAATACCGACGCCCGCATTAGACAGCGGTTTGCCAAGACCCATGTAAGGATCGCTGAGCGCGCCCCACGAAATGCCGTTGCTGGCACCGCTGGCGAGCATATTGACGCCGAGCTGCTTCATCACCGAGCGGCTGACTTCGGCGACGGTGACCTTGAGCGTCACCTGATCGTCTCCGACGATCTGCAAGAGGTTGACGATCTTGGAGGTCCGGCGCTCCTGGTCGGGGTTGTTGATGTCGACGCCGCCATTGACCGAGCCGCCGGCGGCGGTCTGCGAATATTGACCCGTCGTCGCTTCACCGCCGGACACGAAGATGGTCGCCAGGTCGACGGCGCGCTTGGAATCGAGAGGCGTGTCGACCATGCCCGTCAGGACGACGTTGTCGTTGAGAAGCTCGACCTTGATCTGCGAGGACGGGATGAAGCGCTTCAGATAGTCCTCCAGCCCGGCGACGTCGCGCTCGACGGCCAGATCCAGGCTGACGATCTGCTCGCCATTGGGGCCGAAAACGAAGATGTTGGTTTCGCCGACCGCCTTGCCAAACAGGTAGATGCGCCGCGCTGTGCGGGTCACGGCATCGGCAACCGCCGGATTGGCGACGAGGATATCATAGGCGTCGTTAGGCAGGTCGATGACCACTGATTTATTGAGGCCGAGCTTGACGCGCTGCGTGGCGATGGAAGCCGACACGCCGGCACTCGCGGCCTTGGCTTCGACCAGTCCCGGGGCGCTGGTGCCGAGCAGGAAAAAACCGATCGCCGCGGCGGCCAGGGAGGGCAGCAGTTTACCGTTTAGCCTCATTTCCTTGCTCCCACCTCGGAAACCTCACCGGACTTGATCAGCCGTACTGTTCCGCGCCGGCCGCTGCCGTTGACCAGATAGTCGGCCTCGTCCGTACTCTTTTCATGGATGTCGGTGATCGGACGCAGCGCCAGTGTGAGCCGGTCCGCCATCTGCTGCGCCACGGTGATGATCTCGGCCTGCTGCGGCGTCAGTTCCAGCGTCGCGGTCTGGCCGACCCTGGTCTTCTTGCCTTCCTCGTCTTCCTGGATGGTCTGGTCGATGGCCAGCACGCGGATGTTCTTGAGGATGGTCGAGGTGTTGAAGCCGGTGCCGCCGTTGCCTGTGTCGGCACGGCGGGTCATGATGACGTCGACGAAGTCGTTGGGCAGGATGAAGCCGCCGGCGGACGTGTCGGCCGATATCGCGGTGGCGACAGCGCGCATCCCTGAAGGCAGGATCGACGACATGAAGCTCTGCCCCTCGCCGACCAGCTTGGAGCGGCGCAGCGGCTCGCCGGTGTACATTGCGACGCGCGCTACCGAGCCCTTTAGCTTTTCGATCGCGTCAGGTTCGGCGGCGCGCGTGATGAAATTGGCGTTGACGCCATCGGCCGGCCATTGTTCCCAGCTGATGTTGGTGCCGAGCTGGCTGCCCATCGCCACGTCGCCGGAAAGCACCAGCACATCCTGCAATGCGATTGCCGGCTGCTTGGGCGCATCGACGACGACCTGAGGCGGCGGCGCCACGACCATGTTTTTCGCGACATAGCCCGCGCCACCCGCCGCGACCGCAGCCACGCCCAGAATAATCAATCGGGATGCTGGCATTCGTCCGATACCCTTCGCCTCAAGGCAAACCACCTCGCAAGGCCGGACTTTGCAGCCGCAATCGTCAAAACAAGGTTAATGCAATGCTTACGATCGTGATTAATTTAAGGTTTACTCAAATTCGATTGAACGGCCCCGCCGTTAACGAAAAAGGCGGCCAGGCCGCCTTTGTTTTGATGGTTGCCTCAGAACCGCAGCGCACGCACTTGTGGGCGACATGCATCAGGTTGTGAGCCTCTCCAGCGCCCAGACCATCAGCGGCGAATCCGGGAAAGTGATCAGCCCACCCGCGCCAAGCGCGATGCCATAGGGAATGCCAACGCTCTGGTCTGCGAAATGGCGCAGAAGTCGGTTGTGGCCGGTGTACATGGCGAGCGGCGATTTCCGGTAAACCAGGATTGCGAGGGTAAGCAGCCCGCCGATGAAAGCCGACGTCACCAGATAGCCGATCAGGTTGATGTTGAGGCCCATCCATAGAGCGGTCGCGGCGAGAAGCTTGGCGTCGCCGCCGCCCATGCCGCCGAGCGCAAAGAGGCCGAACGTCACCGCAAGCACGAGGGCGCCTGCAGCGAAGTGCCAGCCATAGGTTGTCCAGTCCATACCGGTGAGCGGCGCGACAAGCGCGAATGTCGCCACCAACAGCACCGGAACACGGTTGGCGATCGTCATCGACAAGGCGTCAGAGACCGCCGCGAACAGCATGCAGAACGGAAAGACGACGAAGATCACGGCTTCAAGCATCGATGCGGCGCGCCCATGGCAGTTTCCAGCGGCATCCTAGGCGCGCCGGATTAACGATCGATGAGGCCGGCCGATCAAAATCGGCCGACCACATGAAAAAGGGCCGCCAGCCGGCGGCCCTTTTTCTGTGTGTCGAAAAGGCGCGATACGCGGCCTTATTACGGAGCCGCGCTGTTGAGGGTAGCGGCGATGTTGGCGAACTTGGCGTTCAGCGCGCTGCCGAGCGAGGTAGCGCCGACCATGATGGCGAGCGCGATGAGAGCGGCGATCAGACCGTATTCGATGGCGGTCGCGCCGGATTCGTCCTTCACGAAACGTGCAATGAGATTAGACATGCGAGAGCTCCTACTCCACGTGTTACAGCACTTCCGTCAACTTCTCTTCGCGGTTGATCGGATGCTGCAAATCTAGGGAGAAGCCGTTTCGATCGGCTTAATAAACAGCCTTACCGATTCCTTTCCGGTGGCGAACGCATTGTGTGGTTAACCGCGGGCTAAACATCGCCAACCAGCTCGGGACCCGGGGAAACCGGCGCTTGTGCAATATTCCTAAAACAGTAAGCGCCATCGGCGCATGACGCGCCAGGCGAGCCGATCCTTAATCATGGCCGGGCCCGGCTTAACCGTTGGTTCACCAATCTCGTTCATGTTCCGTTGAAGAATCTGCCCGCCAGGAGCGCTTCAATGACGTCGAGATCGCTGTTTCCAGTCGCCGCGCTGCTGGCAACTGCCGCCTTGGTCATGCCGGCCAGGGCCGGCGCAGGTATAGAAGTCACCATGAACCAGGCCAAGATCGTCAAATTGTCACGCGCGGCCGACACGGTCGTCATCGGCAATCCGGCGATCGCCGACGCCTCGGTGCAGGACGCCTCGACCATCGTTCTCACCGGCAAGGGCTTCGGTGTCACAAATCTGGTCGTGCTCGATTCGGACGGCAGCCCGATCGTCGATGAGCAGGTGACCGTCGTGCGACAGGCCGCCTCGTCGGTGCGCATCTACAGACGCGCCGACGTCCAGACCATGTCCTGCACGCCCTATTGCGAGAGCGCGTTCAAGAGCGAGGCCGAGAAAGCTTCCGAGACCGAAATGAGCGCCGGGCACTGAGCCCTGCGAGGGCAGGCCCAGTGGCATTAAAGACAGCTTAAGGCTTGCCCGGCGAATTTAACGATCATCCATACCGGAACTCAATGGGTTTTCGCTAACCTTGCCGCCGGTACCGCAAAGGGGATCGGCAGGAACTTTGATATGAGCAAGGATGCCACATCCGGCAACGGCATGGACAGCAAGGCGCGCGCCAAAGCCCGCCCTGGCTTCTTCAGCGACAGGCGCGGCAGCACGGCGATGGAATTCGCGATGCTGGCCATCCCTTTCGCGCTTCTCGTCTTCGCCATCCTCGAAAGCTGCATTTCGTTCGCCGGCCAGGAGGTGATGGCCAACGTCACCGACGACGTGGCCCGTCAGTTGCGCACCGGGCAGCTTCAGCAGAACAACGTCACCGAAGCCTCGATCAAGCAACTGATCTGCAATCGCTTGCAGATCATGGTTTCCAACAACTGCACCGATACCGGGCCAGATGCTCCACTGCTGGTCGATCTGCGCGAATACTCGACCTTCGCGGACGCCGCGACGGCGGGTTTCAAGATCGTGAGCGGCGATATTGTGCTGACGCAGGGCGCGAATACGATGTCTCCTACCGTCTCGCCCGGACTGGCGGAGTCCATCAACATGCTTCGGGTGTTCTACAAATGGCCGGTAATGACCGATTTCCTGGCCAAGTCGATGGCAAATCTGAAGGACAGCAAAACGCTGCATTTCGCGTCCGTGACCTGGCAGAACGAACCATTCGACGACAATTGAGACTGCTCGACGGCTAAGCCGCGGCGTGGAGGACGATATGCATAGTGCGGGGGCACTCCAGGGGATTTCGGCAAAGGTGGAGCGGTTCTGCCGCGATCGCCGCGGCGTCGCGGCGATCGAGTTCGCGTTCATCGTGCCGGTGCTCCTCATCATGTATTTCATCACGATGGAGGCCTCGCAAGCCATCGAGACCGGCAAGAAGGTCAGCCGTATCGGCAGCATGGTCGCGGATCTCGTCACGCAGCAGCAGACCGTCGTGAAGGCGAACCTCGATGCAATGATGCAGATCGGCACATCGACGCTGCAGCCTTATAACCGTTCATTGCCGACGATCATCATCACAGGCATACAGATCACGGACGAAGCGTCGCCGAAGGTGCAGGTTGCCTGGTCGCGCAAGGTGGTGGGCACCACCTACAGCGCCGACGCGGCCGCCAACACGATCACCACCGTCCCGTCGGCGCTGATAATCCGCAACACTTTCCTGATCCGCGTGGAAAGCGACCTCGGCTACAAGCCGATCATCACCTGGTCCGCCAGCAATTCGCAGACGCTCGGGCTGACCTCGGCCTTCAGCAACATATCGATGAGCGAAACCTATTATCTAAGGCCGCGCCGGAGTCCGACGATTCCCTGCAGCGACTGCTGATACGCTATTCCTGCCCGGCCGTTTCCTGCCGCACGATCGCCACGGCCATCGCATAGTCCTTCTGCGCGGCCGGCCCGAAACCGCCGGAATGCGTTGCCTCCAGCAGGTCGTACACGTCGGGCGTCTGGGACTTGAGATTGGTCAGGAAGACCGTCAGTCGCCGCTTTGCCTCCGGATCGAGATCGCTGCGGACAGCGTGCGGGCCATAGCGCAACAGGCCCGAGGTCCATAACACCCGAAGCGACGCCTCGGGGATGCCGACGGCCTCCAACCGCGCGACGGTGCCCTCGGAACGGGTGGACCGGCCCTCGGCATCGGCCGGTTCCCAGCCGAACAGCGCGTCCGCTTCGCCGCCACTCAGCATCGTCTCGGCCGCGGTGGCCGAAGCGGCGCGCGCCAGGAAGGGCGAGTCCTGTGCGATCTTGACGCCTTCGGCCGACAGCGCCGCCAGCGGCAGCAACGCGCCGCCGACATTTTCGGCCGGCGCTATCGCGATCCGGTGCGAAGCGATCGCCGCAAGGTCGGGAAGCCTGCCGTCGCGCGTCACCAGGATGGAACGGATGCCGACGGCGCCGTCGGCATCGACCGGCGCCACCAGAGGCTCGACGCAGCCGCAGCGCTCCGAGGCGGTGGCATAGGCGAGAGCGGAATAGATCGCATACTGCACACGCCCGCTCGCCTGTGCCTCGATCAGCGCCGCGTAGTCGCGCGCAACGACGAACTCGACCTTCATGCCGAGCGCATTGGCATAGGCGTCGGTCAGGCGCGCGAGCCCCGGGACGGTGTTGCCGCCGCCCGGTTCGGCGACGATGCCGATGCGGAAGGTGCCGATGTCGTCACGCCAGTCGGCGCGTGCCGGCCAGGAGGCGGTGCAGTACGCCGCGAGGGCGGCCGCGCATATTTTCAGGGCCTGCCTTGCCGCGGTTTTGCCGCGCCTTGCCATACCTCGTCCGCTCCCGCCGCATCCGCGCCTCGCCGCAACTATGGCGACAAGCCGTTGCGGTTTGGTTTCCGATTTGCCAACACCGCCGGGGAACCTTATGTCTGGCAACCCAGACTGACCGCAAAGATACCCATGGCGCGCGCGTTCCTGTTCGTTCTCGATTCTTTCGGCATCGGCGGCGCGGCCGACGCCGAGCGCTATGGCGATGCCGGCGCCGACACGTTCGGACATATTTTTCAGACCTGCGTCGGCGGGCGTGCCGACCAGGCGGGTCTGCGCAACGGGCCGCTGGCCGTGCCCAACATGATGTCGCTCGGACTTGGCCGGGCGGCCCAGACGGCGACCGGACTCAAGCTCGACGTCGACACGCCGTTGCTTGCCTCTTCCTTCCACGGAGCTGCCCAGGAAGTGTCGAGCGGCAAGGACACGCCCTCCGGCCACTGGGAGATCGCCGGCCTGCCGGTGCGTTTCGACTGGGGCTATTTTCCCGACACGGTCCCAGCCTTTCCGGCCAAACTGACCGAAGCGATCATCCGCGAGGGCAAGGTGCCTGGGATCCTCGGCAATTGCCATGCGCCCGGAACCGAGATCATCGAACGGTTCGGCGAAGAGCACATCCGTACCGGCAAACCGATCTGCTACACGTCGGTCGATTCCGTGCTGCAGATCGCCGCGCATGAAACGCATTTCGGCCTGGAGCGGCTTTATGAGCTTTGCCTCGCGGTGCGTCGGCTGGTCGATCCGCTCAAGATCGGGCGCGTGATCGCGCGGCCTTTCGTGGGCGAGACGAAAGCCACCTTCCTGCGCACCCACAACCGCCGCGACTATGCGGTGCCGCCGCCGGAGCCGACCCTGCTCGACCGGCTGACCGGGCGCGGCAGCAAGGTCATCGCCGTCGGCAAGATCGGCGACATCTTCGCTCATCGCGGCATTTCGGAAGTGCGCAAGGCCGGTGGCAACATGGCGATGTTCGACAAGGCGCTCGGCGCAATGGACGATGCCGGCGACGGCGACCTGGTCTTTGCCAATTTCGTCGATTTCGATACCGAGTTCGGTCACCGGCGCGACGTCGCCGGCTATGCCGCCGCGCTCGAGGCGTTCGACCGCCGGCTGCCGGAGGCGCTATCGCGCATCGGGCCGGGCGACCTTCTGATCCTCACCGCCGACCATGGCAACGATCCGACCTGGCGCGGCACCGACCATACGCGCGAACGCATTCCGGTGATCGGCACCGGGCCGGGGCTGACGGGCGGCGACATCGGGCTCAGGCCGACCTTCGCCGATATCGGCGAAACCGTCGCAGACCACCTCGGCCTGGCCGCCGGTCGCCACGGAACATCCTTCCTCGCGACGATAGGCGGCCATGCCTGAGCTGCCCGAAGTCGAAACCGTCCGGCGCGGACTGCAGCCGGTCCTGGAAGGGGCGCGGCTCGTCAAGGTCGAGGCGCGCAGGCCCGACCTTCGCTTTCCTTTTCCCGAGCGCTTTTCGGAACGGCTTACCGGCAAGACCGTGACGGCGCTTGGCCGCCGCGCCAAATATCTGACGATGCATATCGAGAACGGCCCGGTTCTGATCTGCCATCTCGGCATGTCGGGATCGTTCCGTGTCGAGGCCACCGAGGGCGGCGACATCCCCGGCACCTTCCACCACGAGCGCTCGAAAAGCACCGCGCACGACCATGTCGTGTTCGATGTCGTCTCGCCGAAGGACGAGCGCTCCCGCGTCGTCTTCAATGACCCGCGCCGTTTCGGCTTCATGCTGTTTGCCGAAGGGGCGCCGGACACGCATCCGATGCTGGCCGGGCTGGGCATCGAGCCAACCGGCAACGCGCTCGACGGTCCCCTGCTCGCCTCGCTGCTGAAGGATCGCAGATCGCCGCTCAAGGCAGCGCTGCTCGATCAGCGTCTGATCGCCGGACTAGGCAATATATATGTGGCGGAGGCCTTGTGGCGCGCTGGTCTGTCGCCATTGCGCGAAGCTGGCACCATCGCCGGGTCCGCCAGGAAGGCGAAAGAGCAAAGCGGGCGCCTTGCAGAGGCGATCCGCTCGGTCGTCGCCGACGCGATCGCCGCCGGCGGCTCCTCGTTGCGCGACTATGTCCAGGCCGACGGATCGCTCGGCTATTTCCAACATTCCTTCGCGGTCTACGATCGCGAGGGGGAGCCATGCCCGAAGCCGGGCTGCAGCGGCCACATCGAGCGCATCGTGCAAAGCGGCCGCTCGACCTTCTATTGCCGGACCTGTCAGCGGTAAGCTAGGAACGGTATCGATCATCTCACTGCCGCGGAAGGAAGCGAGCCATGGCCCATGAAACCATTATCGTCGAGACGCGCGGCAAGGTAGGGCTGATCACGCTGAACCGGCCCAAGGCGCTCAATGCGCTGAATTCGCAAGTCCTTGCGGAGGTCGTGGCGGCGGCGAGCGCCTTCAATGCCGATCCCGGGATCGGCGCGATGGTGCTTACGGGCTCGGAAAAGGCGTTTGCCGCCGGCGCCGACATCAAGGAAATGCAGGCGATGTCCTTCGCCGACGCTTACACGCAGGACTTCTTCATCGGCTGGGAGGAATTCACGCGCACGCGCAAGCCCATCATCGCGGCGGTCGCGGGCTATGCGCTCGGCGGCGGCTGTGAGCTGGCCATGATGTGCGACTTCATCATCGCCGGCGACAATGCCAAGTTCGGCCAGCCCGAAATCACGCTCGGCGTCATGCCGGGCATGGGTGGATCGCAACGGCTGACTCGCTTCGTCGGCAAGTCGAAGGCGATGGACATGTGCCTGACCGGGCGGATGATGGACGCGGCCGAAGCCGAGCGCAGCGGACTGGTATCACGGGTGGTGCCAGTCGCCGAGCTCGCCGAGGAAGCGCTGAAGGCGGCGGCGAAGATCGCCGAGTTCTCTCTGCCGTCGGTCATGATGACCAAGGAGGCCGTCAACCGCGCCTACGAGACGACGCTCGCCGAAGGGCTGCGCTTCGAGCGCCGCCTGTTCCATTCGCTGTTCGCGCTCGATGATCAGAAGGAAGGCATGGCCGCGTTCGTCGAGAAACGGAAGCCGAATTTCAGCAACCGCTAGGGCATGCTGCCCAATGACGGAAAGCCGGCCATGACCCGACGCGCTTTCAGTCTCCAAAAAGACCGACAAGTGGCGTTGACGCGCCGGAAAAGCTGAACTATAAGCCGCACCAACCGAGGCGGCCCTGTGGCTGCCCGTTTGTTTTTTGCGCCCCGCGGCACCCCGCTGGCGCCCACCAGATCAGAAGAGAGGCATCATGGCCAATACATCTTCGGCCAAAAAGGCAACGCGCAAGATCGCCCGCCGCGCGGCGGTCAACAAGAACCGCCGCTCGCGTGTCCGCACCTATGTCCGCCAGGTCGAAGAGGCGCTGGCCGCCGGCGACAAGGCCGCGGCGGTGGCAGCCTTCAAGGCGGCGGAGCCGGAATTGATGCGCGCCGCCACCAAGGGCGTCGTGCACAAGAACACGGCTTCCCGCAAGGTTTCGCGGCTGGCCCAGCGGGTCAAGACGCTGTCGGCCTGACCGACTCAATCCTTAATCCATCGACGTTGAACCCGGTCGCACAGGCCGGGTTTTTTCGTTTGCCGGCAAGTACTTAAAAAAAATGTCCGCGAGCGCTGCTTGTGGTGCGATTCCAAGGCCAGTAATGTTTTGCCGGCATATTCAACGCCATTGATAGCGGCACGCCCTCCCCGCGGCACCTGCCCAAATTTGCCTGGCAAAAAATCCGCAGTTTTTTCAAAGACTTACAGCCGGTCATCCACAGCTTGTTCAACTCAAGGTCGAGCGGCGGGGGAGAAGTAGCTGTCAAGAGAATTATTTCAGAATATTTCGTTTCGGGCGGCCTTTTTCATATTCGCCGGAAAAGGGTTTGAATCACAATGGCTTTGTCAAAACGTGCCGTGGCGGCACCCGATTTCAAGCCCCGTCCGGTAACCAGATTCGTTAAAAAACCGTTAGACGTGGCCTTGCCCTATCCACAACGATTTCGGTAATGTCCATCCATCGAAGGGACGGGCTTCAGCCCCTGACCCAGCCTGAATCGGCCAGCACAAAATGGCAGAATTCATGACGTGGAGCAATTCCGCGTGTGGCTTGGTTTGTCTCTTCGGTGCGGGTAGGGGACTGGCGTAATTGTACATGGCAGTCGATGTCTCGCCGGCGTTTTCGCCGGAGGGTGCGGTGTTGCCTTGTCTTTGTCGGAAGCCGGCGTGCGGAGCCGGCAGCTGGTCCCTTGCGCGTGTTGCGACGATCGTTGCCGGCGGCGGCAGCGGCATCGCGGCGAAATGAGGTCGCCGGACCAAGGATGCAGGAGGCGCATCCCCGGCGGGAAAAGGGTACGAGAGACAAGGGACTTTGATCATGCAGAGCGGCATCGAGAGGGAGCTAGCGGGCGAGCTTCCATTTCCAGCAACTTTTGCCGGGGGGCACGACGTGGCGGCATCCAGCGACGCGGAACAGAAGTTCGAGCGGGTGAAGACCCAGCTGAAGGCGCGTCTCGGAGCCGAGGTTTATTCGAGCTGGTTCGGCCGCATGAAGGTCGCCGAAGCTTCCCGCGGCGTTGTCCGCATCTCGGTGCCCACGGCTTTCCTGCGGTCCTGGATCAACGGCCATTATCTCGAGCTTATCGCGGAGCTGTGGCGGCATGAGGATCCGGACATCCTCAAGATCGAGATCGTCGTGCGCACCGCGACGCGCCAGGGGCGCAACCCTATCGAGCCGGAAATCGTGCCGGCGCGCAAGATGACCAAGCAGGCGCATACCGCGCTCGCCAACGGCACCGCGAGCGCCGGACGCGTGGAACAGCGGGCGCCGGCGCCCCGCCAGGGCGCGTCCGCGGAACCGGAGTTCCGCCACAACGTGCTGGGGTCGCCGCTCGACCCGCGTTACACCTTCGCCTCCTTCATCGAAGGACCGTCGAACAGAGTGGCCTTCGCCGCGGCCAAGGCGGTGGCGGAATCGCAGTCGAGCGCGGTGCGTTTCAACCCGCTTTTCCTGCATGCGACCGTCGGGCTCGGCAAGACGCACTTGTTGCAGGCGATCGCAGCGGAATCGCTGCGGCACAACCCGAAGTCGCGCGTCGTCTATCTGACGGCGGAGTATTTCATGTGGCGCTTCGCCACCGCGATCCGCGACAACAACGCGCTGACGCTGAAAGAGCAGCTGCGCGACATCGATCTCCTGATCATCGACGACATGCAGTTCCTGCAGGGCAAGTCGATCCAGCACGAGTTCTGCCATCTCATCAACATGCTGCTCGACAGCGCCAAGCAGGTGGTGGTCGCGGCCGACCGGCCGCCGTCGGAACTGGAATCGCTGGAGCCGCGCGTGCGTTCGCGCCTCAATGGCGGCGTGGCGCTGGAAATGTCGGCGCCGGATTTCGCCATGCGGCTCGGCATGCTGAAGCTGCGCCGTGCCACCGCCAAGACCGATGATACCTCGCTCGACATTTCGGACGAGATCCTGGAACACGTCGCGCGCACGGTGACCGGCAGCGGGCGCGAGCTTGAAGGCGCCTTCAACCAGCTTCTGTTCCGCCAGTCCTTCGAGCCGCAGATCACCATCGACCGCATCGACGAGATCCTCGGCCACATCTACCGTTCCGGCGAGCCGAAGCGGGTACGCATCGAGGACATCCAGCGCATCGTGGCGCGCCACTACAACGTGTCGAAGACGGAGCTTCTGTCCAACCGGCGCACGCGCACCATCGTCAAGCCGCGGCAGGTGGCGATGTATCTGTCGAAAGTGATGACGCCGCGCTCGTTGCCGGAGATCGGGCGCCGCTTCGGCGGCCGCGACCACACGACCGTGCTGCATGCCGTGCGCAAGATCGAGGACCTTTCGGGCGGGGACAACACGCTGGCGCAGGAACTCGAACTGCTCAGAAGGCTGATCAACGACCAGGCCTGAAGGGGCGTGGAAATAGCCGGCGACGCGCTTCGCGGGCTTTATCCCCAGAAAGCCCGCGCTACCGGCCGGAACCGGTGTCGCGGGCTTGCGTTCGCAGGCTTTTTACTGTCAGCTTACAGAGATTCTGAAGGCCTTTCAGGGCTTTCACGGGATACCGCCTGCCGGTGACCCGTTCATCCATTGAAGCGAGCCTGTTTCGTCATGCGTGTTATCCTGGAACGGTCAAACCTCCTGAAGTCCCTCAACCACGTGCACCGCGTGGTCGAGCGGCGCAACACCATACCGATCCTGTCCAACGTGCTGCTCAGCGCCGAGGGCGCCAGCCTCGAGATGAAGGCGACCGACCTCGACCTTGAAGTGACGGAAGCGACGCCCGCCAAGGTCGAGCGCGGCGGCGCGACGACGGTACCGGCGCATCTACTCTACGACATCGTGCGCAAGCTTTCCGACGGCGCCGAGGTGATGCTGAAGACGGACGAGGACGGCAACGCGATGACCGTCACCTCCGGCCGCTCGAGCTTCCGTCTGCAGTGCCTGCCGCAATCCGATTTCCCGGAGCTTTCGGCCGGCTCGTTCTCGCATATCTTCCGGCTGGAATCGGCGGCGCTCAAGGGCCTGATCGACAAAACCCAATTCGCCATCTCCACCGAAGAGACGCGCTACTATCTCAACGGCATCTTCCTGCACACGCATGAGGTGGGCGGCAAATTGAAGCTGCGCTCGGTGGCGACCGACGGGCATCGCCTGGCGCGGGCCGAGATCGACGCGCCGGCAGGCTCCGAAGGCATGCCCGGCGTCATCATTCCGCGCAAGACCGTGAGCGAGCTGCAGAAGCTGGTCGACGACCCGGACGTGGCGGTGACCACGGAACTGTCGGACACCAAGATCCGCTTCACCATCGGCAGCGTCGTTTTGACCTCGAAGCTGATCGACGGCACCTTCCCCGACTACCAGCGCGTCATTCCGACCGGCAACGACAAGAAGCTGATCATCGACCGCCAGAGCTTCGCCGCGGCGGTAGACCGCGTTTCCACCATTTCCTCCGAACGCGGCCGCGCGGTGAAGCTCTCGATCAACGAAGGTCAAGTCACACTTGCCGTCAACAACCCGGATTCGGGCAGCGCCACGGAGGAACTGGCGGCGGACTATTCGTCCGATCCGATCGAGATCGGCTTCAACGCCAAATACCTGCTCGACGTCGCGGCCCAACTCACCGGCTCGGAAGCCAAGTTCATGCTGGCCGATGCCGGTTCGCCGACGCTGATCCATGACATGGCCGACGAGACGGCACTCTACGTGCTGATGCCGATGCGAGTGTAGGTCCGAGACGGACCGCTGATATGTCACCGTGACCGCGGATGCGAAACAGCTTCGGCAGCAAAGCTATCTAAGTAAGCTAACGCTTACTAACTTCCGCAACTACGCGGCGCTGTCGCTCGAGCTCGCACCCGGCGCCGTGGTGCTGTCGGGTGACAATGGAGCGGGCAAGACCAATCTCCTGGAAGCGATCTCGTTGCTGACGCCGGGCCGTGGCTTGCGCCGCGCGCCCTATGCGGATGTGGCGCGCGAAGACGGCGACGGCGGCTTCGCCTTGCATGCGCGCATCGAGGGACCGGAAGGCCAGGTCGAGATCGGCACCGGGATTTCCGGGGGCGAGGCCGCCGGCGAAGGCGGCAGGAAGGTGCGGATCAACGGCGCGCCGGCGCGATCGGCGGAGGATATGCTGGAATGGCTGCGGGTCGTGTGGCTGACGCCGGCGATGGACGGGCTGTTCCCCGGTCCGGCGGCGGACCGCCGCCGCTTCCTCGACCGGCTGGTGCTGGCGATCGACCCAGGCCACGGCCAGCGCGCGCTTGACTATGAAAAGGCGATGCGCGGCCGTAACCGCCTGCTTACCGAAGGCTCCCGCGACGGCGCCTGGTTCGATGCGATCGAGACGCAGATGGCCGAGACCGGAGTGGCGATCGCCGCGGCGCGGGCCGAGCTGGTGCGGCTGCTCGCCGCCATGATCGACAGGTTGCCCGGCAGCGGGCCGTTTCCGCAAGCCGACATCAGCCTTGCCGGTGACCTGGAAAGCGAGGTCGCCGCCGCGCCAGCCGTCGATGTCGAGGAGCGCTACCGCCGCGCGCTTGCCAATGGCCGCGAGCGCGACCGCGCCGCCGGCCGCACGCTGGACGGCCCGCATCGTTCCGATCTCGTGGTGCGGCACCGGCCGAAGTCGATGCCGGCCGAGCTCTGTTCGACCGGCGAGCAGAAGGCGCTGCTGGTCGGCATCGTGCTGTCGCATGCCAGGCTGACCGGCGAGATGTCGGGGCTGACGCCGATCCTCCTCCTGGACGAGATCGCCGCGCATCTCGACGCGGGCCGGCGCGCGGCGCTGTTCTCCATCCTGGAGGAGCTGAACTGCCAGGCCTTCATGACGGGCACGGATGCCGCGCTGTTTTCCAGCCTCGAGGGCCGGGCGCAGTTCCTGACGGTCGATCACGGCAGCGTCGGACCGACCGGCTGACAACGCCTTGTGCCAGCGATAAGGTCCTGCCATGACCAATGCCGCGCTGACCGACGAAGAGCTCGAACGCTACGCCCGCCACATCGTGCTGCCCGAGATCGGCGGCCCGGGCCAGCAGAAGCTGAAACGGGCGCGGGTGCTGGTGATCGGCGCCGGGGGACTCGGCGCGCCGGTGCTCGAATATCTTGCCGCGGCCGGCGTCGGCACGCTCGGCATCGTCGATGACGACACGGTCTCGCTGTCCAACCTGCAGCGGCAGGTGATCCATGGGACAGACACGATCGGCATGGCCAAGACCGACAGCGCACGGGAAGCGATCATGCGCATCAACCCCAACGTCGCGGTGGAATCGCATCTCCTGAGGCTGACGGAAGCGAACGCCCCTGCCCTCGTCGCGCGCTACGACATCGTCGTCGACGGCTCCGACAATTTCGAAACCCGTTACGCGGTCGCCGATGCCTGCGCCGGCGAGAAGAAACCCCTCGTGACCGCCGCCGTCGGGCGCTTCGACGGCTCCGTGACGGTACTGAAGCCTTTCGAGACGGGAGCCGACGGCAAGCGCAATCCGGGCTATCGCGACCTGTTCCCCGAAGCGCCGCCCGAAGGGCTGGTGCCGTCCTGCGCCGTTGCCGGTATCGTCGGCGCGCTGACGGGCGTCATCGGCACGCTGGAGGCGATGGAGGCGATCAAGCTGATTACCGGCATGGGCGAGCCGCTCATCGGCCGGCTGCTGCTCTATGATGGGCTCACGGCCCGCTTCGACACCATCCGCTACAAGGCCGTGTGAGCGCATGGACCAGAGCGTCGGCATCTCCATAGTTCTCCTTGCCGCGGACTTCGACCGCTGGGACGACTTGCTCGCGCTGATCCGGCGCGCCTTTGCCTATATGAACGGTGTCATCGACCCGCCGTCATCGGCGCATCTGTTGACCGCCGACAGCATTGGCGAGAAGGCAAAGCGGGAGACGGCGTTCCTGGCTGTGGAGAACGGCCGGATCGTCGGCTGCGTGTTCGCGCTGGAGAGGGCACGGGATTTCTACGTCGGCAAGCTCGCGGTCGAGCCAGGGTTCCAGGGCCAAGGCATCGGAACCCGGCTGATGCGGGCTGCGGAAGATCTTGCCCGCGAACGCGGCAAGGATGCGATCGAGCTCCAGACCCGCATCGAACTGACCGCAAACCATGCAGCCTTCGCCCGGCTCGGATTTCGCGAGACCGAGCGCACGGCGCATGCGGGCTATGACAGGCCGACCTCCATCACCATGCGCAAGGTGCTGTCTTGAGCCTTTCACTCAGCCCGGAAGAGCAGGCGATCGCCGCCGGCCGGGAGGGCGCGGCAATTGCGATGCGCATCGTCGCCGAAAGCGCCCGCCTGCTCGGCGCGCCGCGTCTCATCCCGATCGCTTCCACCCATATCGACGGCGCACTCTATCATGGCGATTCCGGCACGTTGTTTGCCGAGAGGCTGGTCGAAGGCGGCGCGAGGGTCGCGGTGCGCTCGACGCTCAATGTCGGGGCGCTCGACCTCATGGGCTGCTCGCGCATTCGCCTCGAGGAGCCGCAACGCGGCATGGCCCGGCGGATGATGGAGGCCTATCGCAAGCTCGGCTGCGAGCAGAGCTGGACCTGCGCGCCCTATCAGGCCGGACACAGGCCGGCGCTCGGCAGCGACGTGGCCTGGGGCGAGTCCAACGCGGTCGTCTTCTGCAATTCGGTGCTCGGCGCGCGCACCAACCGCTATGGCGACTTTCTCGACATCGCCTGCGCGATTGTCGGCCGCGCGCCGGACTATGGCCTGCATCGGCCCGAAAACCGCCGTGCTAGGCTTGTCTTCGATGTCTCAGGCCTGTCGCCATCCTTCCTCGCTTCGGAGATCGCGTGGCCGGTGCTGGGCAGCCTCTATGGCCGCGAGGTGGGCAATGCGATCGGTGTCGTCACCGGCGTGACCAGTCATCCCGGCGAGGACGCGTTGAAGGCCTTCGGCGCGGCGGCCGCGTCGTCGGGCGCGGTCGGCCTGTTCCATATTGCCGGCGTGACGCCCGAGGCACCCGACGTCGAAACCATCCTGGCCGGGCCGGAACCGGAAGCGATGATCCGCGTGACGCCTGACATGGTGGCCAAGGCGCGCGCCGGCCTGTCGACCGCTGCCGCCGCCAAGACCATCGACGCGGTGGCGATCGGCAGCCCGCATCTGTCCAACGCCGAGTTCGACAGCCTGGAGCGGCTGATCGCAGGACGCAGGCTCGCGGTGCCGATCTATGCCTGCACCGGCCGCCACGCGCTCGCCTTGCTGGAGCTGGACGGCCGGCGAAAAAGGCTCGAGGCCAGCGGCGTCGTCATCGTCGCCGATACATGCGTGGTTGTGACACCGATCATGCCGGACCTCGGCAATGGG
Organism: Mesorhizobium humile; assembly: GCF_033977215.1. Lineage (NCBI taxonomy): Bacteria > Pseudomonadati > Pseudomonadota > Alphaproteobacteria > Hyphomicrobiales > Phyllobacteriaceae > Mesorhizobium > Mesorhizobium humile. The sequence goes on along the minus strand of NZ_JAVIIV010000013.1, from coordinate 89,974 downwards.
GTGTTGATGACCAATTCGGGCAAGTTCGCGCATTACGCGCCAGGCAACACCGGCTATGCGGTGCTCTACGCCTCGCTCGCCGACTGCGTCGAAAGCGCGGTCCTCGGCAGGCCGGTCTTCACGGAGATCGCCGCATGAGCGCGACTGCCGAAATCCTGGTGCCGGGCAGAGCGGGCGAAGGCGAGGCGCTGGTGCTGACGGCGCCGATCAGCTTCTGGGGCGGCGTCGACCCCAAGACAGGCCGCATCGCCGATGTCCGCCACCCGCAGCATGGCGAAGTCATTGCCGGCCGGGTGCTGTTCCTGCCAGGCACGATCGGCTCGTCATCCGCTTCGGCGGTGCTGATGGAGCTCGTCCATAACGGCCGCGCGCCGGCCGCCCTGGTGCTGCACGAGCCGGACGCCATCCTGCTGCTCGGCCTGATCGTCGCCCGGGAAATGGGCTGGGAGACGCCCATGGCGGTGCGGCTCGACCGCGGCGTGTTCAATACCTACCGCGGAGCCGTCGTGACGGTCACTTCGGACGGCGCAGTGACCGGCACCGTTTAAACCTTCAGGTTCTCAGCGGCAGGACGCGGTCCGGCGGGCGGTGACCGTCGAAGAAGGCGCGGATGTTGATGATCACCTTCTCGCCCATGTCGATGCGGCCTTCGAGCGTGGCCGAGCCCATATGCGGCAAAAGCACCACCTTGCCCTTGGCGGCAAGCTTCAAAAGCTTGGCGTTCAGCGCCGGCTCGTGCTCATAGACGTCGAGCCCGGCGCCGGCGATCTTGCCGTCATGGATGAGCTTGATCAGCGATTCCTCGTCGATGATGTCGCCGCGCGCGGTGTTGACGATATAGGCAGAAGGCTGCATCAGCGCGAGGCGACGACCGGACAACAGGTGGAAGGTCGCCGGCGTCGACGGGCAGTTGACCGAGATGATGTCCATGCGGGCCAGCATCTGGTCGAGGCTTTCCCAGTAAGTCGCCTCCAGTTCCTCTTCCACCGCCGGCAGCACGCGGTGCCGATTGTGGTAGTGGATCGACAGGCCAAAGGCCTTGGCCCGCCTTGCGACCGCCGTGCCGATGCGGCCCATGCCAACGATGCCGAGACGTTTGCCCCAGATGCGCCGGCCGAGCATCCAGGTCGGCGACCAGCCGGCCCATTTCTTCTCGCCCGTCAGCACGTTGGCGCCCTCGGCCAGCCGGCGCGGCACGGCGAGCATCAAGGCCATGGTCATGTCGGCGGTGTCTTCGGTGAGCACGTTCGGCGTGTTGGTGACGGTAATGCCTTTCTTGGCGGCGGCCGCGACGTCGATCTTGTCGACGCCATTGCCGAAATTCGCGATCAGCTTGAGATTTTCGCCGGCCTGGGCGATCAGCGCGGCATCGATATGGTCGGTGATGGTGGGGACCAGCACATCGGCTTCCTTGACCGCCGCGACCAGCTCCGGCTGCGTCATTGGCCGGTCCTCGACATTCAGCCTTGCGTCGAACAGTTCGCGCATGCGCGTTTCGACCGGGTCGGGCAGCTTGCGCGTGATGACGACGAGGGGCCGTTTTTTGCCTGCCATTTTATCCCCGAAGCTTCCTGGATCAGGATGACGTTTCGTTGAATCGTCATCCTGATCCTACTCTTTTTTGGAGCATGATCTTTTCCGAAAACCGGTTCCCACTTTTCGGGATCATGCTCTCGAATCCGATCTCGTTGAGACCTCTTTAACCAAGACCGGCGAAACTTGTAGCCAGTCGCGGCATCAGCTCACTCCTGTAACAAGCAGTGCCGCCGAAGACAAAGAAAAAGGGGCGCCCGTCCCGACGGACCGGCGCCGAAAGGAACGAAAGTGTCTGGTTTCGCGTCGCTTCGCCTGGCCTTCAGCGCAGCCCTTCTTGGCGCCCTCATCTGCGCGCCGCAGGCGTTCGCACAGAGCGCGGCCGCGCCGGCGCAGACCATAACGCTTGGCCCAAGCGGCCTGCCGCTGCCGCGTTTCGTCAGCCTGAAACCGGCCCGGGTCAACTCGCGCGTCGGCCCCGGCGCCAACTATTCCGTCAACTGGATGTATCTGAAGGCCGGCCTGCCGATGGAAATCATCCAGGAATTCGACACCTGGCGCCGCGTGCGCGATGCCGACGGCTCGGAAGGCTGGATCAACCAGTCGCTGCTCTCCGGCCGCCGCACCGCCATCGTCGCGCCCTGGCAGCGCGGCAAGGGCGGGCGAATCAACCTGCTCTACGAGCCCGACAAGGATGCCGGCGTCGTCGCCATCATCGAGCCGGGCGTGATCGGCGCGATCAAGAAATGCGACGGCCAATGGTGCGAGATGACCTTCGACGGCCACACCGGCTGGATGGCCCAGTCGCAGGTGTGGGGCGCCTACCCCGGCGAGAAGTTCAAGAACTAAAGCGCGTCGCGCTGAAACGGATTCAGGCGACGCGCTTTAGGCCTTTGTTTGATGCATGTCGTTGCCGCAAAACCGAGGTCACTTTTGCGCGACATGCATTAGGGCGCGGACTCATTAAGGCGCAGCCATAGCCTGATTGACGCGAGTTGAACGAAGGCTCGGTAATTGGCAGCGAGCCTGTCGTAGCGCGTTCGCCACCCGACGACATTGTTTGATCCTGTTGAAGAACCGCTCGACCTAGTTGCGAGCGCGATAGAGATAGGACCGTGCGCCGACTCCTCAATTTTCCTGATCTGCTGGCCTGCCTTGACCTGCTGGCCGACTCGGTCACGCACGATTCAAATTTTGCTTTTTGACCTGGAGGCAGGCGAATATCCTCCCGCGTGGTCGTTGCCACCGTGCGCGGCGATAAACATGGCGACGGCCGACCGACAATAGGATTCGATTTCGTTGTCGTCCTCTGCTCTGGGCTCATCGAAGCGTGCGATAATCAGGAGATCGGAGCCTTTGAAAAGCGCGGCAAACAAGCGGGCGGACCGGAGAGGATCGGGCACGTTCAGAACCGCCATCGCATGCAACTGACGCAACAGGGCCTCGACTTGGGCGATGATATGGGCGGGACCGGCTTCGTAATGGAGCTTGCTCAACGACTTTTGACTCGTCATGTCGGCCATGACCATCGCTTCGACATTGCGGACGTCCGGGCGCAACAGCGTGCGAAGCAGTGATGACCCCACCGCCATGAGCTGATCTTCGGCCGAACCCTCGACGCCTTCAAAAAGGGCCTGTGGTATTAACTGCTGGCAGCGGGCTGCAAACGCCGCGCCAAACAGCGCCTCTTTGTTCTCGAAGTGCCGATAGATGCTGAGCTTGGATATCTTCGCTCGCTGGGCGACCTTGTCCAATGTCGTCGCTTGAAAACCCAGTTCGGCAAAAAGTTCGCCCGCCGTGTCGACGATCGTTTGTCCAAGCGCCTCGTTGGCGGGCCGGCCGCGCCGGGCCCGAGTGTTTTTCTCGGTTACCACAATTCAAGTCCTTGACAGTATCCTAATTCTCGAATTACGATACCACGCAGTTCCTAAAATATGCAAGCCAATGGATAGGCTTCAGCACCAGCCGCCCCCTCCATCCACAACACGGAGCTTATCACCATGGATGACGTCATCATCATCGGCGGCAGCTTTGCCGGTCTCGCCGCCGCCCTGCAGCTAGGCCGTGCCCGCCGCAAGGTCACTGTTCTTGATACCGGCCTGCCGCGCAATCGCTTCGCCGGCCGCTCGCATGGTCTGCTCGGCCACGATCACAAGCCACCGCTGGACATCCTGGCCGAGGCGCGGCGGCAGTTGGCGCGTTATCCCGCGATCAGGCTGGTCAATGCCCGGGCCGACGGCGTCTCCGGCGGCCTCGATGATTTCTCCGTCCTCACTGGCGATGGCGAAAGCCTAGAGGCGCGCCGGCTGATCCTGAGCTATGGTATTACCGACCAGATGCCTGATGTGCCGGGCTTCGCCGAAGGCTGGGGCACGTCCATCGTGCCCTGTCCCTATTGCGACGGCTTTGAAGTCGCCGGCCAGCATTGGGGTCTCGTCTGGTCCGGCCCGCAGTCGCTAAATCAGGTCAGGCTGTTCCACGATTGGACCGACAGGTTGACGGTCTTCTCCGATGGTCACGACATTCCACCCGATATCCGGGCCGATCTGGAGCGTCGCAACACACCTCTCGTCGACGGCCGGATCACTGAAATCGCCCGTCACGGGGGGCATGGCGCCACCGTCAAGCTTAATACCGGCCCCGATGTCGCTGTCGACATCCTGTTCGCGCATCCGCGCAACAAGCCATCTGCAAGCCTGCATGAATCGCTGGGCCTCGCCACGCTCGATACACCTCTCGGCATCGTCCTCAAGGTCGACGAGCGCCGTGAAACCAGCATGCCCGGCATCTATGCCGCCGGGGACCTCACCAACCCCCTCATACCCTCGGTCACCACGGCATCCTGGCAAGGCGCGATGGCGGGCATCTTCGCCCAGCAGTCGATGCTGACTTGAGAGCAGAGTTTCTCGGGTCCCAATTGGCCAAGCCCAGCGGCGGTGCTCCAATCTAAGCAAGAAGGGAAGTGACCCTCATGAATAGGACCAGTCCTGGCGTCGCCCTGGTGACCGGCGCATCCTCCGGCATCGGTCTCGCCACCGCCAAAGCCTTGCGGAATGCGGGCTTTCGAGTGTTCGGAACCAGCCGCCGCGCCGCGACGGAGAGATCCGACGGTATTACTATGCTGACCTGTGACATTACCGACGACGAGTCCGTGGCGAAACTGGTCGATCGCGTCCTTGCCGAGGCCGGCCGCATCGACCTGCTCGTTAACAACGCCGGCATGGGCCTTCTCGGCGCCGCGGAGGAGTCCTCGACGGTTCAGGCGCAGGCGCTTTTCGACGTGAACGTCTTCGGCGTCTTTCGCGTGACCAATGCGGTGTTGCCGACAATGCGACGCCAAGGAAAGGGTAGAATTGTTAATTTGAGCTCGGTGCAGGGGTTCATCCCGGGTCCCTTTTTCGCGCTTTATTCGTCGACCAAACATGCCGTTGAAGGCTATTCCGAATCGCTCGACCATGAACTGCGCCCGTTCGGAATTCGCGTATCGTTGGTCGAGCCCGCCTATACCCGCACGTCCTTCGAAGAGAACCTCGCGAAGCCGGACCAGTTCCTGGATATCTATGAGACGGCGCGCGCAGCCATGAATGGAGCGGTACGGAAGGAGATGGAGAAAGGCGATGCGCCCGAAGTGGTAGCCCAGACCGTATTGGCGGCTGCGACCGATCCGGCTCCGAAGAGGCGCTATACGGCTGGGAAAACGGCGCGTCAGATCAGTTTCCTGCGCCGTTTCGTCCCCGCTTCCGCATTCGACAAGAGTCTACGAAAGCGGTTCGGACTGCCGGTCTGATGCAAGGATCAACCGGCTTTCGTTTCGCAGCCGGAGGGAGAGTCTTAGTTAAGGATCTCAACACGCCCTAACGGACGGCGCTGTTGCGCTCACGGCCGATGCGCCCGAGATGCGTATCCTGAAAACTTGTCGGCAGCTTCAGCCCATAACCCAGGGCACGGTCGATTGCGATGTGCGCGATCCAGATGAGCGCCACGGCGGTCGTGACCCGGCCGGCGAGCAACGCGCCCGCAAGCAGGAGGACGAGCGGGGCAATCAGGATATGCAACGCGTTGTAGGTGGCGGCGCCGAAGCGCGGTCCGGCGAGGTAGCCCAGCATCGACAGGTCCGGCGCAAGGATGAGCAGCGCAAACAGCCACCAGGAAAAGCCGGACATTGCGTAGCAAACGATAGCCAACGCGGCGACGGTGACCCATTCAAACCGGACAATCAGGTCGACGGGCCGCATCGCCACAGGATCAGTCGCCGCGTTTCGCGCGCAGCCTCACGACGATGTCGACATTGGCGATCTCCATGCCTTCCGGCGGCGCCGGCAGGTTGGAGACGGTCACCGGTCCGCTCTCGATGTCGAAAATCCGGTTCTCGCCCTCGACGTAGAAGTGATGATGGTCGGAGGTGTTGGTGTCGAAATAGGTTTTCGAGCCTTCGACCGCCAGGATGCGCAACAGGCCGGCCTGGGTGAATTGGTGGAGCGCGTTGTAGACCGTCGCCAGCGAAACCGGCACGCCGGCGGCAATCGCCTCTTCGTGCAGTTCCTCGGCAGACAGGTGGCGGTCGCCCTTGGCGAACAGCAGGTCGGCCAGCGCAATGCGCTGGCGCGTCGGCCTCAGGCCGGCTTCGCGAACCCGCTTGTCCACAGCGACATTTTCCTTCCGGTAGCCCGAATCCATCTTCGCGTCGAAGCTTTGTTGCCCAGCCCATCAACAGGTCCAGCATGGCAAAAAGACGTCAAAAGCCAAAACCGGACATCAGCCGACATATATTCTGTAGTCCGAATGCGATCAATAGCGCGCATTGACCCGGGCAGGCGCACGGGTTAAGCGCAAACGCCGGTTTCCGGCCGCAAACAGAGTGTGTTAGGAAACCAACGACAAGGGCGCCCTGCCGCCCGCGAAGAACACGGGGACAGAAATTTGATGGCGGGTCAAAAGTCCAGCTACGATTACGAGGAACTGCTCGCCTGCGCCCGCGGCGACCTGTTCGGGCCGGGCAATGCCCAGCTACCCTACCCACCGATGCTGATGTTCGACCGCATCACCGAGATCAGCGAGACCGGCGGCGCCTTCGACAAGGGCTTCATCCGCGCCGAATTCGACATCAAGCCGGACCTGTGGTTCTTCGCCTGCCACTTCATCGGCAACCCGATCATGCCGGGCTGCCTCGGCCTCGACGCCATGTGGCAGCTGACCGGTTTCTATCTCGGCTGGCTGGGCGAGCCCGGCAAGGGCATGGCGCTGTCGACCGGCGAGGTGAAGTTCAAGGGCATGGTGACGCCATCGGTGAAGAAGGTCGAATACGGCGTCGACTTCAAGCGCGTGATGCGCGGCCGTTTGGTGCTCGGCATCGCCGATGGCTGGCTCAAGGCGGATGGCGAACCCATATACGCGGCGACGGATCTGAAGGTCGGCCTGTCCAAGCAGTCGGCCGCCTGACCGTTTTTCGCCACGGCGTCCGCGTAGCCAATGGACGCCAAGTCAGTTTATTTGCGTAGGATCAAGGGCGAAAACCGGCTAGGTTTTTCGCCCGAATACGCCGGAAGGAGTTGCGAATGAGACGGGTCGTAGTGACAGGGCTCGGCATTGTGTCGTCGATCGGCAACAATGCCAACGAGGTGCAGAGCTCGCTTTACGATGCCAAATCGGGCATCAGCTTTTCCAATTCCTTCGCCGAACACGGCTTCCGCTGCCAGGTCTGGGGCGCGCCGACGCTCGATCCGACCCCGATGATCGACCGCCGCGCCATGCGCTTCCTGAGCCAGGGCGCTGCCTGGAACCACGTCGCCATGGACCAGGCGATCGCCGATGCCGGCTTAGGCGAAAGCGACGTCACCAATGAGCGGACCGGCATCGTGATGGGTTCCGGCGGGCCTTCGACCCGCACCATCGTCGAAGCGGCAGAAACCACGATCAAGAACAACAGCCCCAAGCGCATCGGCCCGTTCGCCGTGCCGAAAGCCATGTCGTCGACGGCGTCGGCCACCCTGGCCACATGGTTCAAGATCCACGGCGTCAATTATTCGATCTCGTCGGCCTGCTCGACCTCCGCGCATTGCATAGGCAATGCCTATGAACTCATCCAATGGGGCAAGCAGGACGTGATGTTTGCCGGCGGCCACGAGGACCTCGACTGGACCATGTCGGACCTGTTCGACGCCATGGGCGCAATGTCGTCGAAATTCAACGACAATGCCTCGGCCGCCTCGCGCGCCTACGACGTCAACCGCGACGGCTTCGTCATCGCCGGCGGCGCCGGCGTGCTGGTGCTGGAGGAGTTGGAACACGCCAAGGCGCGGGGCGCCAAGATCTATGCCGAGATCGTCGGCTACGGCGCTACTTCCGACGGCTACGACATGGTTGCGCCTTCGGGCGAAGGCGCGATGCGCTGCATGCGCCAGGCGCTTGCCACGGTGTCTTCGCCGGTCGACTACATCAACACCCACGGCACTTCGACGCCGGTCGGCGATTCCAGGGAAATGGGCGCCATCCGCGAGGTGTTCGGCGACAAGATGCCCTATATCACCTCGACCAAGTCGCTTACCGGCCATTCGCTGGGGGCGGCCGGCGTGCAGGAATCGATCTATTCGATCCTGATGATGCAGGGCGGCTTCATCGGCGAGAGCGCCCATATCGAGGAGCTCGATCCGGAATTCGAGGGCATGCCGATCGTGCGCAAGCGTATCGACAACGCCAAGATCGACACCGTGCTCTCCAACTCCTTCGGTTTCGGCGGCACCAACGCAACGCTGATTTTCCAGCGCTATTCCGCATAAACGCCAGCATTTTTCATAAGGATTGCCAGGCATGGAAGGGTTGATGAAGGGCAAGCGCGGGCTTGTCATGGGTGTCGCCAACGACCATTCGATTGCCTGGGGCATCGCCAAAAAGCTGTCGGAACACGGGGCGGAGCTCGCTTTCACCTACCAGGGCGACGCCTTCGGGCGGCGAGTCAAGCCGCTTGCCGAGAAGGTGGGGGCCTCGCTGATCGTGCCCTGCGATGTCGAGGACAGCGCCTCGGTCACCGCGACCTTCGAGACCCTCGGCAAGGCCTGGGGCGGGCTGGATTTCGTGGTGCACGCCATCGGCTTTTCGGACAAGAACGAGCTGAAGGGCCTTTATGCCGACACCAGCCGCGACAATTTCGTGCGCACCATGGTGATCTCCTGCTATTCCTTCACCGAGATCGCCCGCAACGCCGCCGCGCTGATGGGCAATGGCGGCTCGATGATCACGCTCACCTATGCCGGCTCGGTCAGGGTGATGCCGAACTACAACGTCATGGGGGTCGCCAAGGCCGGGCTGGAAGCCAGCGTGCGCTACCTTGCCAACGACTACGGCCCGCGCGGCATCAGGGTGAACGGCATCTCGGCCGGGCCGGTGCGGACGCTGGCCGGCTCGGGCGTGTCCGACGCCCGCCACATGTTCTCCTACCAGCAGCGCAATTCGCCTTTGCGGCGGACCGTGACCATCGACGAAGTCGGCGGCTCGGCACTTTACCTGCTCTCCGATCTGTCGTCGGGCGTGACCGGTGAAATCCACTATGTCGATTCGGGCTATCACATCGTTTCGATGCCGGCACTGGAGGAACTGAAGCAGAACGACGGCACGCGCGAATAGTTTGCAGTCGCGATAGTAGCGCTCCAGTAAAATTGGATGCATTGGCGGAAACTCATTTTAAGGAGATATCCGCTATAAGGCCCCGTAATCTAGGGACAATGCATGCCTGCAGTCAGCAATCCCAAACGGACTCCGCTGTTCCGGCTGATCACCATCGCCAGCTCGGGCATGGGCAGTTTCATCCTTGGACTATGGGGGCTGCGGTTCGGCTTCGGCGACGGCATGGCCGGTATGCCGGCCGAAACGATGGCCGGCGTCATCGCCGCGCTCTGCGCCTTGGCCGCCGGCGGTGCGGCGCTGTCGTTCTTCGCGGGCGTCGATGAATCGGTGGCCTATGTCGTCAAGGAAACCCATTTCGACAAGCTGACCGGCCTTTTGTCGCGCCAGGCCATGGTCGGCAAGATAGCCGAGGCCGCCTCCGGGACGATCCGAACCGGCGAGCCGGTGTTCCTGATCGACATCGATATCGACCGCTTCAAGCAGATCAACGACGCCATCGGCTACAGCCAGGGTGACGAACTGATCCGCGCCTTCACCAGCAGGTTGAAAGAGAACATGCCGAAGAACGCGGTGATCGGGCGCATCGGCGCCGGCGAATTCAGCGTGCTTTTGCCGGATCGCGACATCAGGGGTTCGATCGAGCGGCTCATCGAGAAGCTCATCAACGAGATGATGGAGCCCTATCCGCTGCAGAGCCATCTGCAATCGGTCAGCCTGTCGGTCGGCATCGTGGCGATGCCGAAGGACGGCGTCGACCCGGTGCTCATCCTGCGCCGTTCGAACCTGGCGCTGCAGAACGCGCGCGCCAGCGGCGTCGGCAACTGGTCTGTCTTCCACGCCGACATGGGCCGGGTGGCGGACTACCGGCAGTGGATCGAATCCGAGCTGAAGACCGCCTTCGACCGCGGCGATTTCAGTCTTCACTATCAGCCGCAGCTCAACCTGCCGAGCGGCCGCATCGTCGGCTATGAGGCGCTGATCCGCTGGAAGCATCCGGAGCGCGGCATGATCCCGCCGATGGAATTCATCCCGATCGCCGAGGAAACCGGCATGATCAATCCGATCGGCGAGTGGGTGCTGCGCAAGGCCTGCAGCGACGCCCGCTACCTGCCGGAGGACTGCTTCGTCGCCGTCAACATCTCGCCGGTCCAGTTCATGACCAGGGATTTCGTCGGCATCGTGCGGGAAGTGATGGCATCGACCGGCATCAAGCCGTCCCGGCTGGAGCTCGAGGTCACCGAAACGGCGATGATGCAGGACCGCGACCGCGCCGCAGCGATCCTGGAGCAGCTTGCCGAGATGGGCATCTCCGTGGCCGTCGACGATTTCGGCACGGGCTATTCCAATTTGAGCTACCTGATCGATTTCTCCTTCGGCAAGCTGAAGATCGACCGTTCCTTCGTCAGCCGCATCGACACCGACTCCAGCTCCGGCGCGATCGTTTCGACCATTGTCGGCCTGTCACGGGCGCTGGGCGTCGGCATCATCGCCGAAGGCGTGGAGACCGAGAACCAGGCCACCCTGCTCCGAGCGGCCGGCTGCGAGGTGGTGCAGGGCTATCTGTTCGGCCGGCCGGCGCCGCTCAAGGTCGAACTCGGCGAAGCGCGGCCCGCCTTCGGCAGGAACGAGCCCGCCCGCATCGTCAGCATTCAATAGAACAAGCTTTAGCGGCGTGCCGAAAGCACCTTGAACATGCCGTCACGGGCCAACTCGGCATGGCTAGCGAAAGCGGCAGCCAATACCTCTTCGTAAGGAAGCTGGCGGTTGGCGACCATGAACAGGCGCCCGCCCGGCTTCAGCGCCTTCGACGCGGCACGGATCATGCCGACGCCAATTTCTGGCTCGGCGGCGCGGCTGCGATGGAAGGGCGGGTTCATGACGATTGCGTCGTAGCGCCGTTCGACCGCCTCGGTGAGCAGATCGATCCAGAAGAAGCGGGGCTCGATGGCGCCATGGACGTTCAGCCTGGCTGCCTCCAGGGCCTCGAAATCGGCTTCGTAGAGATCAAGGGCAACGAGGCTCTGCGAGCGCTGCAGAACGTCGGCCGCCAGATAGCCCCAGCCGGCGCAGAAGTCGGCGATGCTGCCCCTGAGGTCGCCGGGCAGGCTTGCGGCAAGCAATTTTGAACCGGCGTCGACACGATCAAAGGAAAACATGCCGGGCTTGGTCTCGAAGCCGCCTTCAACGACAAGATCGGGATTGCCGGCGCGCAGCATCGCAGCCGCCTCCGTGCCGGTCCGGCGGAACCAGAAGGCAACGCCGTGATGCTTCGGCAGATGGCCTTCGAGCGGCGCCAGCGCGTCGATCCGCTTGCGCAGGCTGTCGATACCGTCCTCCTTGCCACCCGCGACCGCGATCAGCCCGCCTGGCACGGTGCGTTCTATCGCCTCGGCGATGCGCAACTCATTTTGTCCACGATGACGGCCCGCAAGCACCAACGCCATGTCGAAGCCGGCACCCTCAGCGCGCGGCGTGACGGCGTAGCCTGACGCCTGCAGCGTTCGAAAATGCGGCCGAAAGCCTTGCACGATATGCAGCGCCGCCTCGAAGCCGGTAGGCAAGCGGAAGCCGGGCTCGGCGCCGAGAAACAGGACGCGGGCATCCTTTCGCGGCAAAGGCGCCGCCTCGGCCGCGAACGGGTAGAACAGCGTCTTCAGCGGCTCGGCGGCCATTCGCATAGTCCTTCAAACAAAACGGGCGCGACCTTGCGGCGCGCCCGTCATGGATCACCCGTTCAGGTCTATCAGGCGGCGTCTTCCTCGCCGTCCGACTTCTTCTTGTCCTGGGCGATTTCCTTGCCGGTCGCCTGGTCGACGACCTTCATCGACAGGCGAACCTTGCCGCGCTCGTCGAAGCCCATCAGCTTGACCCAAACCTTGTCGCCTTCCTTGACGACGTCGGAGGTCTTGGCGACGCGCTCATTGGCGAGCTGCGAGATGTGGACGAGACCGTCGCGCGGACCGAAGAAGTTGACGAACGCGCCGAAGTCGGCCGTCTTGACGACGGTGCCTTCATAGATCTCGCCGACTTCCGGCTCGGCGACGATGGTGTGGATCCACTTCTTCGCCGCCTCGATCTCCTTGGCGTTGGCCGAAGCGATCTTGACCGTACCGTCGTCCTCGATGTTGATCTTGGCGCCGGTCTTCTCGACGATCTCGCGGATCACCTTGCCGCCCGAGCCGATGACGTCGCGGATCTTGTCGGTCGGAATATGCATGACCTCGATGCGCGGCGCGAACTCGCCGAGCTCGGCACGGGCGCCGGAGAGCGCATGCGCCATCTCGCCCAGGATATGCAGGCGGCCGTCCTTGGCCTGGGCAAGCGCGATGCCCATGATCTCCTCGGTGATGCCGTCGATCTTGATGTCCATCTGCAGCGAGGTGACGCCGTTGGCGGTGCCGGCGACCTTGAAGTCCATGTCGCCGAGATGGTCCTCGTCACCGAGGATGTCGGAGAGCACCGCGAAGCGCTCGCCTTCCTTGATCAGGCCCATGGCGATGCCGGCAACCGGCTTTGCCAGCGGCACGCCGGCATCCATCAGCGCCAGCGAGGTGCCGCAGACGGTCGCCATCGAGGACGAGCCGTTGGACTCGGTGATCTCCGAAACGACGCGCAGCGTGTAGGGGAACTGGTCCGCGCTCGGCAGCATCGGGCGGATGGCGCGCCAGGCGAGCTTGCCGTGACCGATCTCGCGGCGGCCGGGCGAGCCCATGCGGCCGGTCTCGCCCACCGAGTAGGGCGGGAAGTTGTAGTGAAGGAGGAACTTCTCCTTGTACATGCCGGTCAGCGAATCGACATACTGCTCGTCCTCGCCGGTGCCGAGCGTGGCAACGACCAGCGCCTGGGTTTCGCCGCGGGTGAACAGCGCCGAACCATGGGTGCGCGCCAGGACGCCGACTTCGGAGACGATCTTGCGGACCGTCTTCAGGTCGCGGCCATCGATGCGCGAGCCGGTGTCGAGGATGTTCCAGCGCACGACCTTGGCCTGGAGCTCCTTGAACACCGAGCCGATCTGCTCGGAGGTGTATTTGGCCTCTTCGCCTTCGGCCGGCGCGAACGCGGCCTTGACCTTCGCCTTGACGGCGTCGACGGCGGCGTAGCGCTTCTGCTTGTCGGTGATCTTGTAGGCCTCGCGGAGCTCGTCGCCGACGATCTTCAGCATCTCGGCTTCAAGCGCAGAATAATCCGGCGCGGTGAAGTCGCGCGGCTCCTTGGCGGCGACCTCGGCCAGCTTGATGATCGCCTCGATCACCGGCTGGAAGCTCTTGTGGCCGAACACGACGGCGCCGAGCATCAGGTCCTCGGAGAGTTCCTTGGCCTCGGATTCGACCATCAGCACGGCGTCGGCGGTGCCGGCGACGACGAGGTCGAGCTTGGATTCCTGCATTTCATCGATATGCGGGTTGAGCACATATTCGCCGTTGATGTAGCCGACGCGGGCGCCGCCGATCGGGCCCATGAAGGGCACGCCCGAAAGCGTGAGCGCGGCGGAGGTGGCGACGATCGACAGGATGTCCGGATCGTTCTCGAGATCATGCTGGACGACGGTGACGACGATCTGGGTGTCGTTCTTGTAGCCGTCGGCGAAAAGCGGGCGGATCGGACGGTCGATCAGGCGGGAAACCAGCGTTTCCTTTTCGCTCGGACGGCCCTCGCGCTTGAAGTAGCCGCCCGGGATCTTGCCGGCGGCGTAGGTCTTTTCCTGGTAGTTGACGGTCAGCGGGAAGAAATCGAGGCCGGGCTTCGGCTCCTTCATCGAGACGACGGTGGCGAGAACGACGGTCTCGCCATAGGTGGCAAGCACCGCGCCGTCAGCCTGGCGTGCGATCTTGCCCGTTTCGAGGATGAGCGGACGGCCGCCCCATTCGATTTCCACTTTGTGTTGATTGAACATGTCTTGTCCTTCGTATGCGGAAAGGGCCGCGCCGTCTCACGGTTCGCGGATGTCCCTTCCCTGGCTTCCTTGTCGGGCAGCCACGGGCAAGACAACGGGAAGCTCGATAAGTCCGGCCTCAGCCGAGCGAGCATCCTGCAATCCTGCCCCATGACCGTCCATGGGGCGGTTCCGAATGGCCCTCTGCGCGTCCGGAACCGTGTTTGGCCGGCTGATCGGCCGGCTTTGCGCATGACGCCGGAAACGGCTGTTTCCGGAACGCGCCCTGCGCGAATGCGAATTTCAGGAGCGCGTCGCGCTCCGGCATTATCGCACCGGACCATCCGATGCGCCAATGTGCGACCGGCGGGCCCCCTTCGAGAGCCCGCCGGTCAATTCGTCAGCGACGGAGACCGAGCTTGTCGATCAGCGTCTGATAGCGCGCGTCATCCTTGCGCTTGAGATAGTCAAGCAGGCTGCGGCGCTGCGAGACCAGAGCAAGCAGGCCACGGCGGGAATGGTTATCCTTCTTGTGGTCCTTGAAGTGCTCGGTCAGGTTCTTGATGCGCTCGGAAAGGATGGCAACCTGGACTTCCGGAGATCCGGTATCGCCCTTGGCGGTCGCGAATTCAGTCATCAATTCCTTCTTGCGATCGGCAGTGATCGACATCGTGTTTTTCCTTATCTGTTGGAGGAAACGGGACGCCCACAGCCGGGATGTCGTCCAGCAGAGGCCAGTGCAAGCGACGCGTCAGGGCGCGAAGCTGCGGCGCATATAGTGCAATTCCGGAAAAAACGCCAGCCCAAATGTCAAGCCGGCTTGTCGCAGGTCTTGCCGTGAAAACAACGGGTTCAGCGGCTAAAGCGCGTCGCGCTGAACCGGATTCAGGCGACGCGCTTTAAGTCTTTGTTTTGATGCATGTCGTTGTCCCAGAACCGCTGCACACTTCTGGGCGACATGCATTAGAGCCACTTCTTCCATTTGAAGAAGAGGATCAGCCCGACAGCGACAACCGCCATGAACAGAATTGCCGCCGGATAACCGTAATAGGCTTTTAGCTCCGGCATGTTCCAGGGCGAGCTTCCCGGATCGAAATTCATCCCCCAGACGCCGACCAGAAAGGTCAGCGGCATGAAGATCACCGAGACGATCGTCAGATAGGAAATGACATCGTTGGTGCGGGCCTGGGTCAGCGAGACATGCATCTCGATCAGGCCGGTGAGCATGTCGCGCTGGTTCTCGACCAGCTCGATCAGGCGCAGCGAATGATCGAGCGTGTCGTTGAAGAAGATCTTGGTCTCCGCCTTCACGAAGGTCACGTCGTTGCGGATCAACGTCGCCAACGTATCACGCATCGGCCACAGCACGCCCTTCAGCACGCCGGCGTCGCGCCGCAATTCATGCAGCTGCCGCATCTGATCCTTGTGCGGCTTGTTCAGCATCTCGTCCTCGATGCCGTCGACCAATTCGCTCGCCGCCTCAATCGGCGGGAAATAGCTGTCGACGATGGCATCGATCAGCGCATAGGCGAGATAGTCGGCGCCGCGCGAGCGAAGGCGGTTGGGCATCGCGCTGGCGATGCGCTTGCGCACCGGATCGAACGGGTCGCCCTCGCGCTCCTGGAAGGTGACGACGAAATTGCCGCCGAAGAACAGCGCGATCTGCTCGTAGCGGTGCGAGGTGACATCGTCGATCATACGCATGACGACGAAGGCATGATCCTCGAAGAAATCCACTTTCGGCCGCTGTCCGGTGTTGACGACATCCTCCAGCGCCAGCGGATGCAAATTGAAGATGCGGCCGATCTCCTCGATCAGCGGGATGTTGGCAAGCCCCGTGCAGTCCAGCCAGACGACGGGCCATTTCTCGCAATGGGCGTTGAGATCGTCGATCGAGGCATTGTCGATGGTCTTGTATTTTTGCGGCGAGATCAGTGTCAGCCGAAGCTCGCTGCGCCGCGCCGCCGGATCGGCGATAAGCGTGCCGGGCGACGCCCCGACCGGTGGCCTGCGGGTTTTCAGCGATGCCCGCTTCTTGCCTGCATCAGCCTTGGCCATGAGATATCCTCGGGACTCAGCGTTCGGCCGAGATTAGAGCAATTCCAAGAAAAGTGCGCAGCGGTTTTCCGTCCGGAATTGTGTAAATAACAACCACTTAAGCGCGTCGCGCTGAAACGGATTCAGTCGACGCGCTTCAAGTCTTTGTGTTGATGCATGTCGTTCTCCCAAACCGCTGCGCACTTTTGGGCGACATGCACCAGGGCGTTTCGACGCAATTCCGGGCGGAAAGTTACGGCGGAGGCGCCGAACCTGACCGCTCACATTTGTCCTGGAATTGCTCCAGACGGGATTCACCCGACAAAGACCCGCTTGGGCTTGAACATGCCCTGCTCGATGGCGCCGATGGCGACGAGCTTGCCGCGGGCGGTGGCGCAGGCCTCCTCAGCCTCGACCGGCGCATCGCGGCCGCGAATGATGACGGGATTGCCGAGCCGGATCTTCGTCGCCGCATCGTCGCTGACCGCGACCTGCGGCAGGCAGTCGAGCGCCGCCGCCGTTTCGACCAGCAGCGCGTCGATGGCGCTGAAATCGATCGGCGCCTCGGCTTCGTCCGGATTCGGCTCCGCCTTGTCGCCAAAGCGGGCCGCTTCCAGCTCGGCAACGGTGACGAAATCCTCCGGGGTGAACGGCTCGACCTCGACGCGGCGCAATTCGGCTATATGGCCGAAGCAACCGAGGTCGCGACCCATGTCGCGGGCCAGCGAGCGCACATAGGTGCCCTTGCCGCATTCGATCTCGAAGACGGTCTTGTCGGCACCGTGCTCGACGATGTCGAGGCGGCCGATCTCGATCTCGCGCGCCGGGATATCGACCGTCTCGCCTTCACGGGCAAGATCATAGGCACGCTCGCCGGCGATCTTGATGGCCGAGAATTGCGGCGGCGTCTGCATAATGACGCCGGTGTATTTCGGCAAGAGCGCCCTCACCTCCGCCTCTGCCGGGCGCCGGTCGGAGCTGTTGGTCACGGGGCCTTCGAGGTCGTCGGTCGAGCGCTCCTCGCCCCAGGCGACGGTGAAGCGGTAGACCTTGGCGCCGTCCTGCACATAAGGAACGGTCTTGGTCGCCTCGCCGAGCGCGATCGGCAGCATGCCGGAGGCCAGCGGATCGAGCGTGCCGGCATGGCCGGCCTTCTCTGCCTGGAACAGCCACTTGATCTTGGAGACCGCTTCGGTCGAACCCATGCCGACTGGCTTGTCCAGCACCACCCAACCGGAAACCGGCCGGCCCTTCTTCTTGCCGCGACGCGCCACCTATTCCTCGTCCTTGTCGTTGTTCTTGCCGTCGCCGAGATCGCGCGCGACTTCGGGCGATTTCAGCAGTTCGTTGATCTTCGCGAAATTGTCGAAGGACGTATCGAGCCGGAAGCGAAACTCCGGCATGTACTTCATCTGCCTGAGCGCGCCGGAAACACGGCCGCGGATGAACTTCGCATGCTTGTTGAGCGCCTCGACCACAGCGCCATCGTCGCCCGCGCCGAGCGGCGAGACGAAGGCGGTGGCGATCTTGAGGTCGGGCGACATGCGCACCTCGGAAACCGAAACGACGCAGTTCTCGATCACCGGATCGATGATCTCGCCGCGCTGCAAGGTCTCGGACAGAGCATGGCGCACCTGCTCGCCGACGCGCAGCATGCGCTGCGAAGGGCCTGATGTGGTCGAACGGGGCATTTTTTCTGGGTCCTGAAATCGTGAAGCGCGGGATGGGACCACGCCACATGTCTCAACATGCGTAAGGGGTCTGGGCGGCAGCCTTTCGGCCGCCGCCCGTTATTATCCGGCAAGTATAGCTGAATTAGAGCGTTCTGGTTACCATCTCGATGCGGAAGCACTCGATGACGTCGCCGACGCGCATGTCCTCGTAGTTCTGGAAGGCCATGCCGCACTCCTGGCCGCCCGGCACTTCCGCAACCTCGTCCTTGAAGCGCTTCAGCGTCTTCAGCGTGCCTTCGTGGATCACGACGTTGTCGCGGATCAGGCGCACGCCCGCGCCACGCTCGACCTTGCCTTCGGTGACACGGCAGCCGGCGATCTTGCCGACCTTCGAGATATCGAAGATCTCGAGGATCTCGGCATTGCCGATGAAGGTCTCGCGCCGCTCCGGCGAAAGCATGCCGGAAAGTGCCGCCTTCACGTCATCGACGAGATTGTAGATGATCGAGTAGTAGCGGATCTCGATACCGGCAGCGGCTGCGGCCGCACGCGCCTGCGCATTGGCGCGGACGTTGAAGCCGATGATCGCCGCTCCGGACGTCTCGGCGAGCGAAACGTCGCTTTCGGTGATGCCGCCGGCACCGGCATGGACGATGCGCGCACGCACCTCGTCATTGCCGAGCTTTTCAAGGGCGGCATTGATCGCCTCGATCGAACCCTGCACGTCGCCCTTGATGACCAGCGGGAATTCCTTCAGCCCGCTCGTCTGCAACTGCGACATCATCTGCTCAAGCGAGCCGCGCTGGCCGGCATGCCTAGCCACAGCCTTGTCGCGCGCCAGGCGCTGGCGGTATTCGGTGATCTCGCGGGCGCGCGCCTCGTTGTTGACGACGGCGAAACGGTCGCCGGCCTGCGGCGTGCCCTGGAGGCCAAGCACCTCGACCGGCATCGCCGGCGGCGCTTCCGGCACGTGCTCGCCGCGATCGTTGACGAGCGCGCGCACACGGCCCCACTCGTTGCCGGCGACGATGATGTCGCCCGGCATCAGCGTGCCGGTCTGCACCAGCACGGTGGCGACAGGCCCGCGTCCCTTGTCCAACTGCGCCTCGATGACCGCGCCTTCGGCGGTGCGATCGGGATTGGCCTTGAGGTCGAGGACTTCGGCCTGCAGCAGGATCGCTTCCAGCAGCTTGTCGAGATTGGTGCCCTTGGTCGCCGAAACCTCGACGTCCAGCACCTCACCGCCCATCGATTCCACGAACACTTCGTGGCGCAGCAGTTCGGTCCGCACCTTCTGCGGGTCGGCGTCACGCTTGTCGATCTTGTTGATGGCCACGATGATCGGCACGCCGGCCGCCTTGGCGTGACTTATCGATTCGATCGTCTGCGGCATTACGCTGTCGTCGGCCGCCACCACCAGCACGGCAATGTCGGTGACCTGCGCGCCACGGGCGCGCATGGCCGTGAAGGCGGCGTGGCCGGGCGTGTCGATGAAGGTGATCTTCTGACCGTTCTTCTCGATCTGGTAGGCACCGATATGCTGGGTGATGCCGCCGGCCTCGCCGGAGACGACATTGGCGTTGCGGATGGCGTCGAGCAGCGAGGTCTTGCCGTGATCGACATGGCCCATGATGGTCACGACCGGCGGACGCGACACAAGGTCTTCCGCGCGGTCGGCGATGTTGAACAGGCCTTCCTCGATGTCGGACTCGGCGACGCGGCGGACCGTGTGGCCGAATTCGGAGGCGACCAGCTCGGCCGTGTCGGCGTCGATGACGTCGCCCGGCTTCAGGATCTGGCCCTGCTTCATGAAGAACTTGACCACGTCCACGGCACGCTCGGACATGCGCTGCGCCAGTTCCTGGATGGTGATGGTTTCGGGCAGGATCACTTCGCGCATGACTTTCTCGCGCGGCTCGTTATGCATCGCGCGTTTGAATTTTTCCTGGCGGCGACGCATCGACGACAGCGAGCGGGCGCGCGCGTCGTCATCCGACAGCGCCGAGTTCAGCGTCAGCTTGCCGCGGCGGCGATCTTCCTCGCCCTTGGTCGGCTTGGCCGGCCGCGCCACTTCCGGCGTCGCAAGACGGCGCGGCGGCGCACTCGCACCGGCACCAGTACCTGTACGCCGCGGCTTGGCCTCCTCCTCGTCGTCAGCCGTGACGACATCGGCCGCCAGCGGCGCGCGGCGGCGAGCCTCTTCCTCGGCGCGCCGGCGGGCCTCGGCCTCCGTCTGCAGGCGTGCCTCCTCCTCGGCCTGACGGCGCGCGGATTCGTCACGCTCGCGCTTGCGGCGTTCTTCTTCCTCGGCGCGGCGCTTGGCATCTTCCTGAGCGCGCTGGCGATCCTCGGCCTCGCGGACCTTGGAACCTTCCAGCGCCTTGCGACGCGCTTCCATCTCGCCGCGCGAGAGTTCGTTCAGGACCATGCCGGAACGCTCCGGCGGCGGGGGCGGCGCCTTGGGCGCTTCCTGCACGACAGGCGCGGCGGCGACAGGGGCGGCAGCGGCGGGCTTCGGCGTGAAGACGGACGCAGCCACCGGCTCCGGCTTGTCGCCAGGCATCGAGAACTTGCGCTTCTTGATCTCGACCTGGACCTGCTTGGTGCGGCCATGCGAGAAATTCTGGCGCACGGTACCCTGCTCGGTACCGGGACGCTTCAGCGTCAAGGTCTTCTTCGGCGTCACGCTCAACGTCTTGTCGTCGCCCGATTTCGTATCGCTCATTCCATATCCTCTGCGGCATCATCTTCGTCAGCAACGGCCGCAAGCATTGCCAGATCGTTCGGGGTACCGCCCCGATATCGGTCGAGCGCAACAACGCGCTTCTCAACCGCCAGTCCCGCGTCCTGCGCGAGGACGGCAGCATGTATCACATTTGTACCCCCCAATGCCAAGCTCAACTCGGCCTCGGGGAAAAGTTTGTAGGCAAGGATGGCGGGGCCGCCGAGATGGACGGTTGCCCGCCGCGCCTGACTGATCTTGCGGACACCGTCGTCCGAAGCCTCGGTGGCGTGCAGCACCAGCAGCGCCTGACCGTCGCGCACCGCGCCCTCGACCTTGGCGGCGCCAAGAACGACGGCGCCGGCCTTGCGAGCAAGGCCAAGCATGCCCAGAGCGGATCTGGAGAGCAGCCCGTCGACCATGCCGCCGATATCGGCGGGAACGGTCACCTGCGCCTTGAAAGCACGGGCAAACAGGTTCTTGGCCGCTGCCTTCTCGATATGTAGGCGATCGGCGGTGACCCAGCAACCGCGGCCGGGCAGATTTCTCTTGATGTCCGGAACGACGGCCGAATCCGGGCCGACGACGAAGCGGATCAGCTCATCCGCTTCGGCCTGCCTGCGCGTAACGATGCAAGTGCGATCGTTCATCTCGTCCTGGGGCGGGTTGTGTGCGATGCGGTTTCACCTCACGCACCAACAGCTTCGTCAGCCGCGACTTGTTCGGCTGCAAGCTCGTCTTCGCTGATCCAGCCAGCCTTGAGGCGGGCTGCCAGAACCATCTGCTCGGCATCGGCGCGCGAGACGCCGTGACTGGCGAGCACGCCCGGATAGACCTTGGTCTCGCCGTCCTTGCGTTCCTTCCAGCCGGTCAGGTCGTCGGCGGCATAGCCGGCGAAGTCCTCGATCGTCTTCACACCGTCCTCGCCGAGCGTCACCATCATGGCGGTGGTGACGCCGGGGATCTCGCGCAACTCGTCCTTGACGCCCAGCGCCTTGCGCTTTTCGTCATGCTCGGCCTCGATCTTCTCCAGATACTCGCGGGCGCGTGTCTGGATTTCCGAAGCGGTGTCCTCGTCGAAGCCGTCGATCGAGGAGATTTCGCCCGAGTCGACATAGGCGACTTCCTCGACGCTGGTGAAGCCTTCGGAGGCAAGCACCTGGCCGACCATCTCGTCGACGTCGAGGGCTTCCATGAACAGCGCCGAACGCTCTACGAATTCCTTCTGGCGACGCTCGCTCTCCTCCTGCTCGGTCAGGATGTCGATATCCCAACCGGTGAGCTGCGATGCCAGGCGCACATTCTGGCCGCGGCGGCCGATGGCCAGCGACAGCTGGTCGTCCGGCACCACCACTTCGATGCGCTCGGCATCCTCGTCGAGCACCACCTTGGCGACTTCGGCCGGCTGCAGTGCGTTGACGATGAAGGAAGCAGCCGAGGGCGACCACGGAATGATGTCGATCTTCTCGCCCTGCAGCTCGCCGACAACCGCCTGGACACGGCTACCGCGCATGCCGACGCAGGCGCCGACCGGATCGATCGAGGAATCGCGCGAGATCACGGCGATCTTGGCGCGCGAGCCCGGATCGCGAGCTACCGACTTGATCTCGATGATGCCGTCATAGATTTCGGGCACTTCCATGGTGAAGAGCTTGGCCATGAACTGCGGATGCGTGCGCGACAGGAAGATTTGCGGGCCGCGCTGCTCGCGGCGCACGTCATAGACATAGGCCCGGACGCGGTCGCCATATTTGTAGTTCTCGCGCGGGATCAACTCGTCGCGGCGGATGATCGCCTCGCCACGGCCGAGATCGACGATGACATTGCCGTATTCGACGCGCTTGACGGTGCCGTTGACGATCTCGCCGATGCGATCCTTGTACTCGTCATACTGGCGATCGCGCTCGGCCTCGCGCACCTTCTGCACGATGACCTGCTTGGCCGACTGAGCGGCGATGCGGCCGAAATCCATGGGCGGCAGCTGCTCGGCGATGAAGTCGCCGAGCTGGGCGTCGGGGTTGCGCTCGCGCGCCGTGGAAAGCGCGATCTGCGTCGCGTAGTCATCGACCTTCTCGACCACTTCCATCAGCCGCTGCAGCTTCATCTCGCCGGTGTTCGGGTTGATGTCGGCGCGGATGTTGGTCTCCTGGCCGTAACGAGAGCGCGCCGCCTTCTGGATCGCATCTGCCATGGCGGCGATGACGATCGACTTGTCGATCGACTTTTCACGCGCGACCGCGTCGGCGATCTGCAGCAGTTCAAGCCTGTTGGCGCTTACAACCATTGTCTTTCTCCCGATTTCGCGCCGGGCATACGGCCCGGCTGCTCAATCAACTTTCCTGTTCGGTTTCGTTTTCCTCGCCGTCGGCGGCGTCTTCCGCTTCGCCGCGGCGCTTCCTGGCTTCCTTGCGCGCCCGGTTGTCCTTCGACAGGGCATCGCGGATGAGATCGTCGGTCAGCACCAGCCGGGCTTCGGCGATCGCGTCAAACGGCACGCGCACCGTCGGCTCCTCGCCATAGGCCGCCTTGTCGCGCTCGACAAGGATGCCGTCGGCATCCGCCTCGGCGATCTTGCCCTTGAAGCGCTTGCGGTCGCTGACAAGAACCGATGTCTCCAGCTTGACCAGATGGCCGGTCCAGGTGGTGAAATCCGACTTGCGCACCAGCGGCCGGTCGATGCCGGGCGACGATACTTCGAGATGATACGCCTTTTCGATCGGATCATCGACATCGAGCGCCGGCGACACCGCGCGGCTGACCTCTTCGCAATCCTCGACGGTCATGGTGCCGTCTTCGCGTTCGGCCATGATCTGCAACGTCAGCCCGTTCTGACCGGTCAGCTGCACGCGCACGAGACGGAAGCCGATGGCCTTGAGCACCGGCTGCACGATCAGCGCAATGCGCGCATCGATGCCGCTTTCGCGGATGATACGGTCGTCGGCCTCGCTTGCCGCTGCAGTCATCAGATCCCTGTCGCTTTTTTGCGTTTCCGGCCGGCAGGTAATAAAAAAGAGCGGGACCGGGTGGACCCACTCTTCGTCATACCGACCAAGAATTTGACGCTGATATAGACGATTGCCGCCGGCGTTTCAAGCCTTCAGGCAAAGGCTCGCGGCGGTGTCTACAACTGGCGCGGCCATCTCTGGGCCGCATGCATCACGGTGAGTATCTCGATCTCGCCGCCGACAACGCGGTAGGGAATTATGTATGGGATGTCAGCCAGGACCAGCTCTCGTGTCCCTTTCACCCGCCCGACGCGCCCCATGGCGGGTTGCTCGGCGAGATTGTCCGCAGAGGAAACGATACGGGCAATGACCCGTTCCGCGGCGGCTGGATTGTCCTTTTCGACGAATGCGCCAATCTGGTCGAGACGGCGCACGGCGCGTTGGGTCCAGCGGATCCGCTTCATCGTTCAGAAGCCGGCTTGACGTATTTCGCTATGACGCCTGCCAGATCCTTCTCACTCGCAAATTCTCCTCGATCGGCTTCGTCAAGGCCAGCCTCGATCTCGGCAAGTTGCCATTCTTCCCTCGCGACATAGTCTTCGATCGCTTGAGCCGCGACGTAGGAACGAGAGCGATCCACCTTTTCGGCCAGTTGGTCGAGCTTGGCCACAGTCTCATCAGGAAGCCGCACGGTGAAGGCGCTCATTATCCTGTCTCCATTCTGGTTCACTATGAATGTGCTAGAACCAAATTGGTTCGTCAAGAACCCGCTTGGGCTGCGTTGCGCGCCGCGCATGGCGGCCATGCAGCCCTTTGGCTAATCGACGTGTCGTCACCATTTATGCTGCAATGCAAAAAAGAGACGCGCGCGGTGGCGCGCGAAGCTGATCATATGGACCGTGGATTGTTTTTCGTCATAGGCGATTTCTTCAACACATTCGGCAGCGCGGCAGCCGCGGCGCGGGCGCTCGAGGCTGGCCGCAAGCTGCGCCGCAGCGACCTGAAGAAGCCTGGCATCGATCCGGCCGCTTTCGACAGGATCGGCCGCTTCTAGCCTCACAATGGAAGCCCGACCGTCACCACTTCGCCAAGGTGCCCTACCTTATCTCTGGGCCTCCGCCAGCGAGGCGGCGATTGCCGCGATCGAGCGAAATAAGATGAGCGGATCGTCCCTCGTCGGGAGAAACCCCCGGCGCTGCCAGAACTGCGCCGCTTCGGCGTCAAAAGCATTGACCATCAACGCGCGCCCTCCGATCAGTTCCGCCGCCTGAGCGCAGCGCTGAAGGGCATGCTTTACCAGGCCTGTGCCGATGCCGCGCCCGGCCCAACCGGTATCGGTCGCAAGTTGGCCGAGGAGCAGGCACGGCACCGGGTCGGGCGGTTGCCCCGTGCGGATCGACCGGGGCAGGATCGACGGCACGACGGCCGTCGGCGCCAAACCATAGTATCCAACCACCCGGCCGGCTTCCTGGACAACGAGAACGGCCGTAAAGCCCTTCTCCTGATTGGAAAGTGCGCGGGTTTTCAGCCAGTGATCGAGCGCAGGCTTCCCACAGGAAAATCCGGACACGTCGTGAAGTGCCGTAAGCGGTTCGGGAGCCGATAAGGCCACCGGTCAGCGCTTCGTCGTGTAACCAGCTTCCCAGGGGGCGGGCCGCTTTGCCAGTTCCACCATGTCGGGAACGGGAGCGGCCGGAGCCGACAGGACCTCCATGAACTCCGCGAACCCTTCCGGGCTCATGCGGACAAGACGGTTGTCCATCAGCACATCCTCGGCCGCGCGCACGGCGGCGTCGCGCACGAAATCGGTGCGGGACCGGCCGCGCAGGGTTGCGGCACGATCGATCATCGCAACGTCCGCTTCCGGCAGGCGCATCGAGATCGGGTATTCCTTGCGTTCGACCGGGGCGGCCATAACTGTCTCCTTGCCGGCAATCTAGCGGTCTGTAGCGCTATATGCAATACAGAGGACCGCCCGATTACTTCCGGATAAAGGTCAGATAGGCAGGCCGCCGTCCCTCGCGGATGGCCTTGGCCTCGTAGCGCGTGCCGGGCCAGCCGTCATAGGGCCGGTGCCAGCCAGCGGCGTCTTCGGCCTGCCATGCGAAAGCGCCGTGATCGCGGCAGGCGAGCAGCGTCCAGTTCACATAGCTGTCGATGTCGGAGGCGAAGCGGAACCTGCCGCCCGCTTTCAGCACCCGGGCGAAGCGGGCGAGATTGGCGGCGCCGACGAAGCGCCGCTTCCAGTGCTTCTTCTTCGGCCATGGATCGGGATAGAGCAGATCGATGCCGTCGAGCGAGGCTGACGGCAGCCAGTCCAGCAGGCGCGTGGCGTCGTCGTCATAGACTCTCAGATTGGCGAGCGGCGTCTTGCCAAGCGCCGTCATCATCTTGGCCATGCCGTTGACGAAGGGCTCGACGCCAATGAAGCCGGTTGCCGGCGCTTCCGCCGCGCGATGCAGGAGATGCTCGCCGCCGCCGAAGCCGATTTCCAGCTGGAGCGTCGAAATCTGTGCCTTGAACAAGGTCCTGAGATCGGCCGGCGCCTGCGCCGTCAGGTCGAGCCGGTATTCGCGCAGACCGCTTTCGAGGGCGATCGCCTGCTGCGGGCGTATAGTCTTGCCGTGCCGGCGACCGAAGAATCCTTCGGTCGCCCGGCTCGGCCTGTCCTTTGCGTCCGCTGGCGTCAGGCGGCGACGGCGTCCTTGAGCGCCTTGGCGAGATCGGTCTTCTCCCAGGAGAAGGAACCGTCGCGACCGGCCTTGCGGCCGAAATGGCCGTAGGACGAGGTCTTTGCATAGATCGGCTTGTTGAGGTCGAGATGACGGCGGATGCCCGACGGCGACAGGTCCATCACCTTGCGCAGCGCATCCTCGAGCTTCGATTCGTCCACCTTGCCGGTGCCATGCAGGTCGACATAGACCGACAGCGGCTGAGCGACGCCGATGGCGTAGGAGAGCTGGATGGTGCAGCGGTCGGCAAGCTTGGCCGCCACCACGTTCTTGGCAAGGTAGCGAGCCGCATAGGCGGCCGAACGGTCGACCTTGGTGGTGTCCTTGCCCGAGAACGCGCCGCCGCCATGGGGTGCCGCGCCGCCATAGGTGTCGACGATGATCTTGCGGCCGGTGAGGCCGGCGTCGCCGTCAGGCCCACCGATGACGAATTTGCCGGTCGGGTTGATGTACCAGTTGCAGTCCTCGGCGATCTTCAACTCGCCAAGCGCCTCGCGGATATAGGGCTCGACCACCTTGCGGACCTTCTTGGAGTCCCAGCTCGCATCGAGATGCTGGGTGGAGAGCACGATCTGCGTGACTTCCGCCGCCTTGCCGTCGGCATAGCGCACGGTGACCTGGCTCTTGGCGTCCGGGCCGAGCTTGCCGGCCTCGCCATTGCCTTCGTGGCGCGCCGCCGCCAGCAATTCGAGAATCTTGTGGCTGTAATAGATCGGCGCCGGCATCAGGTCGGGCGTCTCGCGGCAGGCGTAGCCGAACATGATGCCTTGGTCGCCCGCGCCTTCCTCGCCCTGGCGGTCGGCGGCGTTGTCGACGCCCTGGCCGATGTCGGGAGACTGACCATGCAGCAGCACGTCGATCTTGGCGGTCTTCCAGTGGAAGCCGGACTGCTCGTAGCCGATCTCGCGGATCGCCTTGCGGGCAACCGATTTGAACTTGGCCGGGTTGACCACGGGGTGGCCGGATGCGTCCTTGAGGACGTTGCCGGCCTTGTCCTTCTTCAAGAGCGTGTCCGGGACGCGGACCTCGCCGGCGATGACGACGCGGTTGGTGGTGGCCAGCGTTTCGCAGGCAACGCGCACCTTCCACGGATCCATGCCCGTCTTCTTGGCTTCGCGATAGACCAGATCGACGATCTCGTCGGAGATACGGTCACAGACTTTGTCGGGATGACCCTCGGAGACGGATTCCGAGGTAAAGAGATAATTCTGCCGCGTCACGGGTGTCCCCTCTTGAAAAAAGATCGGCAGGGCTGCCGATTTTGGCGCGCCACGTGTTAGCGGTGCCGGGCGCCGCTCGTCAAGCGGCGCGACGGATCTGGCATGAATGTAGGCAAGGTCGGCTATGCCACCGGCGGCATGACACCGCCGACGGCATAAGGCAAATCAATCGGCGTCCTCGGCGGAGAGCGCCTTGACCAGATCGATGATCCGGCGGCGCACCTTGACGTCGCCGATCTTGACGAAAGCCCGGTTGAGCTGAAGCCCTTCGGGACTGCCGCAGAATTCGATGGCGAACGCCATCGAGGAGTCTTCGGCAAATCCTCGATTGCCGCCAGCGGGCTCCTCGCCCGGGGCATCCTCGAAGAAGAAGGCGACCGGAACGCTCAGGATGGAGGCGATCGCCTGCAAACGGCTGGCGCCAACCCTGTTCGTGCCCTTCTCGTACTTCTGGATCTGCTGAAAGGTGATGCCGAGATTTTCACCCAGCTTTTCCTGGCTCATTCCAAGCATATTGCGACGCAGCCGAATGCGACTCCCGACATGGATGTCGATCGGATTCGGCTTCTTCTTGTTCTCTTCTGTCATTTTTTCCTCGCCGAATTTTTCCGGCTTTTTCTATTTTGTTCCGCCCATATGAAGCCGGAGCCACCTGCCCCAACAGAACCCTCCAACCGACTTCGAGAAAATTTTAGGCGTTACAGTATGAGTTTCTAATGTGCCGACTGTCAATTCACCCGTAGCCGCTGCCTTACATTCAGTGTGAAGGCAATCAGCGCAAACAGCAACATGATCAGCAATCCGTTAATGCGCCGCTGTTCGGCGGACAGGAGAGCGCGCCCAGAAACCGGCACATGCGCGTCGATGGCGCCGCGCGCGTCGACGGCAAGCGCATCGACAATGCGCCCGCGCGAATCGACGACGGCGGAGATGCCATTGTTGGCCGCGCGCAGCAGCGGCAATCCATTCTCCACCGCACGGACCTGCGCCTGCCTGAAGTGCTGATACGGGCCTGGCGTGTCGCCAAACCAGGCGTCGTTGGTGACGTTCACAATTACGTCAGATGACGCAGAGTCGGCGGCGACGAGATCGGGAAAGATCACCTCGTAGCAGATGAACGGAGCGGCACGCAGGCCGCCCGGCACGGCGATCGGATGGCGCTCGTTGCCGGCGGCGAAATTCATCGGTCCGGCGACGAGCTGGCCTATGCCGAAGCGTTCGAACAGGTCGGCGAAGGGCAGATATTCGCCGAAAGGCACCAGATGCACCTTGTCGACGGCATCGACAATCTCGCCCTTGTCGTTGATCGCCACCACGGAATTGTAATAGCGGCTGCCGGCGCTCGCCGATCCGCCCTCCTCGCGCACGACACCGGCAATCAGCATCTGGCCGTCGGCCAGCAAGTCGCCCAGCGCCGTCAGCGCGTCCGGGCGCTCGGTGAAGAGGAACGGCACCGATGTCTCCGGCCACAGGATGAGCTGAGGCTTGGCGTGACCCGATATCCCCAGCAACGTTGCGAAGATGCGGTCGCGCACCGAGGCGTCCCACTTTTCGCTGAGGTCGACCGCGGGCTGGACGATGCGGACGTCGAGGGAGCGTGTCGCCGGCTCGGCCGGCATGGCGAGCCTGAAATAGCCGAAGCCGACATGGGCGGCGACGAGGATGACGAACAGGGCAACGCCCAGCCTCAGATGCCGGCGCGCCACGACCAGCGCGGGCAGCGAAAACAAGAAGACCGCGAGCGCGTTCATGCCGATCATTCCGGTCACCGACACGCTCTGCATCAGGAGCGGCACGGGCATCGCGGCATAGCCGACGGCGTTCCAGGGAAAGCCGGTGAAGAGGAAGTCGCGCAGCCATTCGGCAAGGCCGAACCCGAAGGCAAGGGCGGCGATGCGGCCGATATCGCTGCTCCAGAACAGCCGCGCCACCACGGTGGCAAAACCGTAGAAGAAGGCCAGCGCGAAGGGGATGCCGACGACGGCGAAGGGCAAGGCCCAGGCGAAGTTGTCGGCCTCGACCAGCAAGGCCTGGCCGATCCACCAGAGACCGGCGAGAAAGTAGCCGAAGCCGAACCACCAGCCGGTTGCGAAAGCCGGCCTCAGACGCCGGAACCAGCCATCGGAAGCCTCACCGGTGGCGCCGTCGAGCAGCCAGACCAGGACCGGGAACGAAACGAAGCAGACGGCGAAGAAATCGTAAGGTGCCTGGGCAAGCACCGCCAGCGCTCCGGCGGCAAACGCCACCAGCGCCCGCCGCCACCCCCAAAGCAGAATTATCCGGCCGGCAAAGCGCTGCATCCAGCTTCCCAAGTCGCGCGAATCAGGGAGCTAGAGGTTTAACAGGCCGCGCCGCCCGATCCAAACGCGGATAAGCGCAGCCTGATACAAAGTCGCGCTATCTATGCCAGCCCTCGATGCGCAGGCCGCTCAGTCGCTCGGCTTCGTCCTTCAGGACAACGCGCATTGTCTGGGTGAACGTCCAGACATGGCCTTCGGGGTCACGGGCGCGATATTGGCGCTCGCCGTAGAAATGGTCGGCGGGCTCCTCGACGATATCCGCGCCCGCCGCGCGCGCCTTCTCGCAATGCGCGTCGATATCCTGCCGCAGACGCACATAGACGGCCTGCGTGTTCTTGCCGCCGACGGAGGCCGGGCTGGCGATATGCTCATCCCATTCTGAATCGACGATGATGTAGCCGTCGCCAAAACGCATTTCGGCATGCACGAGCCGGCCGTCGGCATCGCTCACCAACATGCTCGGCTCGAAGCCGAAGGCCGCCTGCAGCCAGCTCAATGCCGCGCGCGGATCCTTATAGAAAACACCCGAACCCAGAACCGCGTGCTTGAACGGATCGTCGATCACCATGCGGCCTCAAGTCTTTGTCTCTGCGTAATTCCGGACGGAAGGGTTACGGCGAAGGCGCCGAGCCTAACCGCCAGGCACTTTTCCTGGAATTGCTCCGGGATATCAGGCCTGTTCGGTGCGCGCGGCGCGGCGGCGACGCTCGCCCTTCTGGCTCTGCACGATGCGTACGCGCTTGACGCGGCGCGGGTCGGCGTCGAGCACATGGAATTCGAAGCCGGGGATAGCCTGCACGACTTCGCCCCTGGCCGGGACACGTCCCAGCGTGTTGAAGATCATGCCGCCGATCGTGTCGACATATTCGCCATGCTCGCCGGCGGCGAAATCCTCGCCGATCATCTTGGCGACCTCGTCGATCTCGGCCTTGCCGTCGACGACGAAGACGCCGTCGCCGGTCTGGGTGATCATCGGCTCATCGTCGTCATGCTCGTCCTCGATGTCGCCGACCACCATCTCGACGATGTCCTCCAGCGAGGCGAGGCCGTCGGTGCCGCCATATTCGTCGATGACCAGCGCCATCTGCGTGCGCGTCGTCTGCATGCGGCCCATCAGGTCGGAGGCCAGCATCGAGGGCGGCACGAACAGCACCTCGCGGATAAGATTGAGATCGCCGATGGTGCGCGCGAGATCGACCTGGGCGAAGTCGAGCGCCGTCGTCACCGGCGCCTTCGCCCTGGTGCGGCCCTTCTTGACGCGGGCGAGCTTGGTGATGTGGGCGAGCACGTCGCGGATGTGGACCATGCCGCGCGGATCGTCCAGCGTCTCGGAATAGACCGGCATGCGCGAATGGCCGGATTGCTCGAAAAGGCCGAGCAGGTCGCCAAGCGTGGTGTTGATCTCGACCGCCTCGATATCGGCGCGCGGCACCATGACATCCTCGACCCGCACTTCGCGAAGGCGAAGGATGTTGTTGAGCATGGCGCGTTCGCCGGGCGAGAAAGATTCGGCATCGGTTGCCGTTTCGGCCAGCGCGCCCGCGATTTCCTCACGCAGGCTGGTGCCGTTGCGGTGCCGGAACAGGCCGAGCACGCGGTCGACAAGGGAAGGACCGGCATGCGGCTCAGCGGCCGCGCTGCCGGTGGGAATACTCGGACTGGAGCCCTCTTCCGTCTTTTCGGAAGGCTTGGCAGCACTGCCGGCGTCCGGACGGGCGGCAGTTTCTGGTGTGTCGTTCATCGCCATCGGGTCAATTGAGCTTTTTTGTTACGCGTAGGGATCGGGAATGGCAAGCCTCGCAAGCGCCGCGCGCTCGATCGCTTCCATCTCCTCCGCCTCGGCGTCGGTCTCGTGATCATGGCCCAGAAGATGCAACAGGCCATGGATAACGAGATGGGTGATATGGTCTTCAATCGGCTTGTCTTCCAGAGCGGCCTCACGCGCCACCGTCTCGGAAGCCAGCACGATGTCGCCCAGCATCGGCGGCAGCGGACCGCCTTTCGGAAAGGAAAAAGCCGGGAAAGACAAGACGTTGGTGGGCTTGTCCTTGCCGCGCCATTCGGCATTGAGCGTTTGGATATGGGCATCGTCGGAAAAGACGATGCTGAGCTCGGAGGCGCCGTCCACGCCGGTCTCGGCAAAGGCGGCCGCAACGGCGCGCTCGACCAGGTGCGTCAACTCGGCTTCCGCGGGCCAGGCGCCGGCCTCGACGAAAATATCGATATCGACCGGGATACCGGCAGAGGATTTGGTGTCTTCAGCCATGCGGCCTTTGATCAGCTTTCGGCGCCGAGGCCTCGCGCCAGCTTGCCGTCACGGTCATAGGCCTTGACGATCTCGGCGACCAGCGGATGGCGCACCACGTCGCCCTCGTTGAAGCGGACGGTAACGATGCCGGGGACACCGTCGAGGACACGCAGCGCCTCGACAAGTCCCGACTTGGTGTTGGGCGGAAGGTCGATCTGGGTCGGATCGCCGGTCACGATCATGCGCGAGTTCTCGCCGAGACGGGTCAGGAACATCTTCATCTGCATAGGCGTGGTGTTCTGCGCCTCGTCCAGGATGACCGCCGCGTGCGCCAGCGTGCGGCCGCGCATGAAGGCCAGCGGCGCGATCTCGATCACCTCGGCGGCGATCGCCCGCTCGACTTTGTCCGCCGGCATCATGTCGTAGAGCGCGTCGTAGAGGGGTCGCAGATACGGATCGACCTTCTCCTTCATGTCGCCGGGCAGGAAACCCAGCCGCTCGCCGGCCTCGACGGCCGGGCGCGAAAGGATGATGCGCTCGACCATGCCGCGCTCCAAGAGCATCGCGGCATGCGCGACCGCCAGATAGGTCTTGCCGGTGCCGGCAGGCCCGATGCCGAAGACCATTTCGGAGCGCTCCAGCGCCCGCATATAGGCGTCCTGGTTGAGCGAGCGGGCATAAATCGTCTTCTTACGCGTCGCGATCTGGGCAGCCGATACCTTGCCTTTGCGCTCCATCGTCGGCAGCGTCAGCTGATCGTCGGCGGCAATCGCCATGCGCACGGCGCCGTCGACGTCCGACTGGCCGATGTCGACGCCCTTCTGCAGGATGCCATAGAGCGTATCCAGAGCGCGGCGCGCCTGCTCGGCTGCGGCCGCCGAGCCCTTGATCGTAAGCTGATTGCCGCGCGAGCGGATGTCGACGCCGAGCTTCTGCTCAAGCCGGGCCAAATTCTCATCGAACTGACCGTAAAGGGCGCTGGCTAGCTTGTTGTTGTCGAAGGTCAGTACGATGTGCGCCATGTCGGAAGCCCCGGACGCCTGGTTCTGGGGCAGATTCTTCAGTTCAGCAGCGCTCAACCGTCTCTCCTCATCTGCCGAGGTTTGTGGCTATGCATGTCGTTATCCCAAAACCGCGGGCACTTTTGGGCGACATGCATCAGACCAGTTCGGCGAACAGGCTATTGTAGCCGGTCCTTGTGATTCGTACGTCGATAATGTCACCGATTCCGCCGGCCTTGTCGTCAACAATAACGGGCTGCAGCCAGGGCGAACGGCCAACTTTCTGGCCGGCCTGCCGGCCAGGCTTCTCGATCAGCGTGCCGATGGTCCTGCCGACCAGACTCAAGCCGAAATCCTGCTGCTGCTTCAAGAGCAGCGCCTGTAGCCGCTGCAGCCGCTCATCCTTCACCGCTTCCGAGACATGGCCATCCATTTCGGCGCCCGGTGTGCCGGGGCGAGGCGAATATTTGAACGAGAAAGCCAAAGCATAGTTCACTTCGCGCACCAATTTCAGCGTCGCTTCGAAATCCTCATCCGTCTCGCCGGGGAAGCCGACGATGAAGTCGCCGGACATGGCGATGTCGGTTCGGGCGGAACGGATGCGCTCGATGAGCGCCAGATAGTCGCGCGCCGTATGGCGGCGGTTCATCGCCTTGAGGATACGATCCGAGCCGGACTGCACCGGCAGATGCAGATAGGGCATCAAGGCGGGCAGGTCGCGATGCGCGGCGATCAACTCGTCGTCCATGTCGCGCGGGTGGCTTGTGGTGTAGCGCAGCCGCGCCAGGCCAGGGATTTGCGCCAGTCGGAACAGCAGGCGCCCGAGGCCCCATTCCTCGCCATTTTCGCCGACGCCGTGCCAGGCGTTGACGTTCTGGCCAAGCAGCGTCACCTCGCGCACGCCGGCCTCGGCCAGGCGCTCGGCCTCGGCGACGATCTGCGTCACCGGGCGCGAGACCTCGGAGCCGCGGGTGTAAGGCACCACGCAGAAGGTGCAAAACTTGTCGCAACCTTCCTGCACCGTGAGGAAGGCGGTGACGCCGCGCCTGGCAAGCTCGGCGCGCTTCGGCGGCGGCAGATGGTCGAACTTGTCCTCGATGGCGTATTCGGTCTCGACGATCTTTTCGCCGCCACGGACCCGCGCCAGCACGTCGGGCAGCCGGTGATAGGTCTGCGGACCGATGACCAGATCGACCGCCGGAGCGCGGCGGATGATCTCGGCGCCTTCGGCCTGCGCCACGCAGCCGGCGACGCCAATCAGGAGCTCGCGGCCGGCTTCGGCGCGTTCGGCCTTCATGTCGCGGATGCGGCCAAGCTCGGAATAGACCTTTTCCGCCGCCTTTTCGCGGATATGGCAGGTGTTGAGCAGCACCAGATCGGCGTCTTCGACGGCGTCGGTGGCGACATAGCCGTCGGCGGCCAGCGCATCGGTCATGCGCTGGGAATCGTAGACGTTCATCTGGCAGCCATAGGTCTTGACGAAGACCTTTTTCACCGTCTGGTCGGTGCTGGCCGAATGCTCGGCGGGCGAGCCGGCGCCATGGCTTTCAATCGTGTTCAATTCCATCGGGCGGCTTCTAGCGCCTTTCCATGACAAAAAACAGACGATTCTGCCTGTAGCGCGTCGCGCCGCCCTGTCCCAAACCCGCTACAGGCCTTTGGGCGGCATACCGATCAGCGGCTCTTGGCCGGGTCGGCGAGGATAGCTTGCATCATCTCGAGCACCTTGGCTTCCATCAGCCTCGCCGTTTCCTTGCGGTTCGAGCCCTTGGAGAACGGCACCGGCTCGCCGAAATGCACTTCGGCATCGATGGCGCCTTCGGCAAGCAGGGTTTTCAGATGCGGCATCAGATCCTGGTCGCCGATCCAGGCGGTAATCGGCCGATGACGGCGGCCCATCGGCATGCCGTGCAGGCGCGTATAGGCGATCGCCACGGGCTGGATGAAGACCTGTTCCGCCGCACCTTCCGAAATCGCCATGGAGGCCGCGCCGAACAGCGTGCTCTTGAACGGCAGCACGAGGTTGCCGTCGCCGGTCGAGCCTTCGGCGAACAGCACCATGGCGTCGCCCTTTGCCATCCTCTTGGCGATCTCGCTTGCCTGGTCGCCGGAGGTGCGCTTGCGCTCGCGCTCGATGAAGACGGTGCGCTGCAGCTTGGACAGCATGCCGATCAGCGGCCAGCCTTCCATGTCTGCCCTGGCGATGAATTTCACATCGACGAAGGAGCCGAGCACCATGATGTCGGTCCAAGAAATGTGATTGGCCGCCACCAGCAGCGGCCGCTCCCTGGCCAACGCGCCTTTCACATGCACCCGCATGCCGAGCGCCCTCAGGATCATGCGGTGCCAGATCTTCAGGATGAAGGTTTCGGGCCACAACCCCGTCTTCATCGACAGCATCTGCAGCGGCACCAGCACCAGTGAACAGACGACGACATAGAAGAGCGCCAGGAAAATCCGTAATTTCTTGATCATTCGCTCCCGCCCTATCGCGCGGATTGGCTAGCGAAGATCGCGGCGCATGACAAGCGCGCCGGTCGGACCGTGCTCGGTCGAGCGATAATAGTTGGGACGATGACCCACCTGGCGGAAGCCGAGCCTGCGATAGAGCCCGATCGCCGGCGCGTTGGTCTCGTCGACCTCGAGGAAGAGCGCCTCGGCGCGCTGCGCGTGAAGCTCGCGCAGTACCGCGTCCATCAATTGCCAGCCAAGGCCCTGGCGGCGATGCGTGCGGGCGACGGCCACGGTCAGGATTTCGCCTTCGCCGGCCGCGAGCCGCGCCAGCACGAAGCCGACCGGCGGCTTGGAGCCTTGGCCGGTCTCACGCGCGGCGTAGCCGAAGACCGTGTCCTGTTCGAGGAGCGCGGCGAACTCGCCATCGGTCCAGGGCCGCACGAAATCCTCGCGATGCAGCACCGAAACGGCGGCGCTGTCGGCGACCGTCAGCGGCTCCAAGGCATAGTCCCTGCGGCGCGGCTGAAAGAACGGTATGCGCATCAGGGCTCGTTTCCCTTGTCCTGCCTTGGCAAAATGAAACCCGCCTGCGGCTTGGCGTCGGCGCCGCGCAGATAAAGCGGTTTCGGCTTTTCACCCGGCTCCCTGGCAGAGCCCAGCCTGGCATAGGTCGCGATGTCGGCTGTCGCGGCGACCGGACCGGTGTCGAAGGCGCGACCCGCTGCGTTGGCAATCTGCGGCGCGGCGGTCCCGACCAGGACCGCGTCGGCGCCGGTCGCCACGGACACTGCATCGGCAAGTGTGACCACCGAAGGTCCGTAAGTTTCAACTAACGCTTTATCGTAGAGCGCAGCGTGGATTTCCTCGCGGCCGGCATCGAACGCGGCAAGCACCGAGAGCCCGGGAAAGATTTTGGCACCCTCCGCCGCCAGGGCTTCCAGCGTCGTCACGCCGATCGCCGGGATTTTCAGCGCAAGCGCCAGGCCGCGCGCGGTCGAGACGCCGACGCGCAGGCCGGTGAAGGAGCCGGGCCCGATCGAGACGGCAACGGCGTTTAGGTCCGGGTAGCCGATCCCGCCGGCTTTCAGGGCCGCCTCGATGACGGCCATCAGATGCTCCGCATGCCCCTTGCCGAGGTCGCGCACCTCACGGCCAAGCTCCTTCCCCGCGCCCGCGTCATAGACGCAGGCGGCACAGAGATTGGCGGCACAGTCGATGGCAAGCACCTTCATGCGGGCAGCTTCATATCGCCGGTTAAAGAACTGGATCGAAACACAATTCCCTCTGCCCGGCATGGGCCGCCGCCGCAAGAGCCAGGGCGGAGAAATGTTAAGCGGCTTTGCTTCTACGCGCGGCGATCACGCCGTCGCGACAATGCGCAGCATGTGGTTGTCCCAGACATAGTCCGGCTCGGAACGGGTCGCGCCGGCGCCACCGACGATCTCGCCGGCGCCGGTCGTCGCCATGAAGCCGGCGCCGTCGGGCGCAAGGCCGCAGACCTCGACCAGCGACCTGGTCGCGACCAGGCGTCCGCTGGCGGCGTCGAGGACGGCCAGCGAATTACCCTCCGGCGAAGTGACCGCGACCGTGCCCGTCGCCGCATTGGCGGCGACGGAGCCGATATAGTTGCGGAAGCCGGAGAGCACGTCCTGCGGCATCTCCA
This sequence comes from Mesorhizobium humile, assembly GCF_033977215.1. Taxonomy (NCBI): domain Bacteria; kingdom Pseudomonadati; phylum Pseudomonadota; class Alphaproteobacteria; order Hyphomicrobiales; family Phyllobacteriaceae; genus Mesorhizobium; species Mesorhizobium humile. The sequence goes on along the minus strand of NZ_JAVIIV010000013.1, from coordinate 52,953 downwards.
AAAGCTCGAGCTCCTTGCCGCGCGCGGCGCGGCCGACCAGCGCCGGGCTGTCGGTCGCCGGCCCGCGATACTGGCAGCCGAACCAGACGGTGCTCGCCTGGTCGCGATCCATGTGGCGGATCGAAAGCTGATGCAGCGCCGGCGGCAATTCATGCTTTTCGATCAGGTCCCCGGTGACGCGGTCGACCAGCGTATAGGAGGGCTTCATCGTCGCGATGTTGAGCTCGGCGCGGCCATAGTCGGGATGGGTTTCGATGCCGCCATTGGCAATGGCCAAGGTGCGGCCATCACCAAGCAGGAGCAACTCGTGCGGCCCCATGCCGTAAGTCGGGAACTCGCCGATGCGATTGAACTTCGCCCGCGCGTCATAGACGCCGACGACGCCGGCGGCATTGTCGAAGTCGTTCTCCGTCGCATAGAGCAGGGCGCCGTCGGGCGAGAACACGCCATGGCCGAAGAAATGCCGGCCGGCGATGCTGGCGATGGTCAATGGCTTGTCGCGGCCGGCATTGTCGAAGACGACGGCGAACGTGCCTGGCTGGCGGGCGAAGACGACCGAGCGTTTCGACACCGGATCGAAGGTGACGTCATGGCCGCGATCGGGCAGATCGACCGTGTACAGGATTTTTCCCGCCTCGGAGAGCACGGCGGCGCCGAAGCTGCCGTCACGCTTGACGAAGGCCGTGGCAAAGAGGGCGTCCGCGGCAAGCGTATCGGCCCAGGCGCGCGGCGCCATGGCGGCGGCAAAGCCCGCGCCCGCGGCCCGCAGGAAATCGCGGCGATCGATGAGCCGTGTACCTGTCCACGCCATCGATCAGTCTCCGTCCAGCGACGAGAAGCCCGCGGTCAGGCCGAACTCGGCGGTCATCCTGGTGCCGATCAAGGTCGACAGGCTCGAGGTGATCAGCGCGAAATGCTCGAGCTTGTCGCGCAGCGCCGGATCGGCGAGAGCCTTGTCGATCGGACCGGCGATGGATTTCGCCGTCGCCGCGCCGTTGGTGAGCTGAATGTGGATGGACTCGGCCATCCATTGCGCATCGGCGGGCAGTGCGTCGCCGAACTTGGAGGCCTGGAACAGCTGGTCGATGCCTGACAGGTTTCCAGCCAGCGAAACCATCGTGTTCTGCGAGCGCCAGTAGATCGCCTGCTTCGGCTTGTCGGTATCGGGCTTGGCGCCGAGGAAGCCCTTGAGCCGCACGTCGCGGATCACTTCCAGCTCGTTGATGAAGACGCCGACCAGTTCCGTCACCGCTTCGTTGCCGTCGCGGTAGAGCGGATTCTTCGGCCCCGGAGTGGCCCAGAGCGAGGCAAAGCCGTCGGGCCTTTGCCAGGCGTCGCGCACCTCGCCGGCGATCGTTTCGATGTTGCCGGCGACCGCGGCGCCATAGGCGCAGCGATAGGGATCGTCCTTCCTGGCGAGCGTGTCGGCGCCGTCGCCGTAGAGCACATATTCGAGCGCGCCGAGACCCTGCATGGCGACGCTCTTTTGCGCCAGTTGGGCCGGATCGATGGCTGACGGGTCCTTGGATGCGAGCGTGGCCTGCACCTGTCGCAGGCCGATGCTCTTGCGGTCCGGCCAATAGAGCATGCGCTCCAGCCGGTTGTTCTCCTTGATCGGCCCGAAGGCGATGATCTCGGCCACCGACCAGGCCTCCACAATGCCTGAAAACGCCGAGCGCGCCGCTTCGAGATTCTTTTCAGACGGCGCCTCGCAAAGCTGGCGCATCGCCTTGGTCAGGCCCGCCGCATGATCGTCTAGGCTGGCATAGGCGGGGCGGACGAAACCGTCGATCGCGCGGCCGATGACATCGGAAGCCTTGACCGCGGCCGATGCGGGCAGGGAGATGACCAAAAGAAGCGGAAGGGCAAGCGCGGCAGCCAGGCGTTTCGACATCAAAGCGACGCGTTTTAACATCAAAAGGACTCCAGGAATTTGATCAGCGCGTCACGATCGGCCGCGGCGGCCCCGGCAAAGCGGTCGCGCGCCTTCCGCCCTTCGCCGCCATGCCACAGGATCGCCTCGGCAAGCGTGCGGGCGCGGCCGTCATGCAGATAAAAAACATTGCCGTTGACCGTCGCGGTGAGCCCAATACCCCAGAGCGGCGGGGTGCGCCACTCGCTACCGCTCGCTTCCCCCACCCGCTGGCCGTCAGCAAGGCCCTCGCCCATGTCGTGCAGAAGGAAGTCGGAATAAGGCCAGATCAGCTGGAAGGCCTGCGCCTTGTTGGGCGTGCCGCGCATTGTGACGAATTTCGGCGTGTGGCAGGAAATGCAGCCCATCTCGTAGAACTGCTTCTTGCCGGCGAGCACTTGCGGTGTGGCGATGTCGCGCCGCGCCGGCACGGCCAGATTCTGCGAATAGAAGGTGACGAGGTCCATGACCGGCAGCGGCGCCTCCACCGCCCCCAGGCGTTGCTGCACGCCGTTCGGCATGGCAAGGCAATCCGTCTGCGCCTCGGTGCAATCGCCCCAATGCTTCGGCATTTCCGGCGTGGAGATGCCGATATCGCCGGCAAAGGCATCGGCCGCCTGCTGGCGGATCGAGGCGGTCTGCGCCTTCCAGCCGAAGCGGCCCAAGGTCACCGCGCCGCTCAACGCGTCGCGCACGATGTTCGGCCGGCCAGAAATACCGTCCCCATCGCGGTCGTCCGGATCGGTATGGGCGAGGATATCGGCCGGCGCAATCTGCTCGATCAGGCCGAGCCCGATCATCGGCGGCGTCAGGCGCGGCGACAGCGTGGTGCGCGTACCGAGCGGCCCGTAGCCGAGATTGTCGACGAAATAGCGCGGCTTGCGCAGCGAAACGACAGTGCCGTCGCCGAGCGTCACTTTTTCCTCGGAGTATTCAACGCGCATGCGGCCCTCGCCCTTGAGGCCCGGGACCGCAAGATCCTGCAGTTGCGTGCCATAGACCGGATCGGGAAAGTTCAGCACCTTGTGATCGGCAAGCGCGGCTTTTTCCTCGGCGCTGGCGGCGTCGCGGGCGAGCCGCAGGAACATCGATGTCGATCCGGCATCGCCTTGCGGAGGACGGCCGCGACCGTCCTTCAGATGACAGTTCTGGCAGGCGCGCTCGTTGAACAGCGGACCGAGCCCGTCTGAAGCTTGGGTCGAGGACGGCGACGACACCCAGTTCTTGCGGAAAAGCGCGTTGCCGAGCTTGAAGGTGCCCTCCTCCTCGAAAGTGATGTTGGCGGAGGACTGCGAGAAGGCGTCGCGATCGACGTCCTTGCGCGACGTGCCGGCGCCGCCCTGCATCAATTCGAACGCCTCGGGCTTGGTAAAATCGGTCGTTGGCCTGGTGACCGCCAGAACCCGCGCCTGATCCTTCGGCGTCAGGTCGGTGCGGCTCGTCGGCAGAGCGGCTGGCTCACCGGCCATGGCGGGAGCGGAAAGCATGATCGCCAGCAGAAGCGAAGCCCCGCAACCGGTCCGGTATCGCGGAGACTTCCGAAGCGACAGGCCGTCGATTGCAGCCCGCCGCGCGCGGCGCGAAAAACGAACTACGGGGCGCCGCATTCCCGCATGTCCTTACTCCGCCTCGTTGGCCGGGTCGGCGTTGAGCAGGCCGTACTTTTCCTCGCCGATCGAGGCAAGCAGGTCGAGCTGCGTCTCCAGGAAGTCGATATGTCCTTCCTCGTCGGTCAAAAGGTCCTCGAACAGCTTCATCGAGACGAAATCGCCTTCCTCATGGCAGATCTCGCGCGAGCGCTTGTAGGCGGTGCGCGCGTCATATTCGCCGGCGAGATCGGATTCGAGCACTTCCTTGACGTTCTGGCCGATGCGCAACGGCGCGACGGATTGCAGGTTGGGATGGCCTTCGAGGAAGATGATGCGCGCGATCAGCCGGTCGGCGTGATGCATCTCCTCGATCGATTCCGCCCGCTCCTTCTTTGCCAGCTTGGTGTAGCCCCAATCCTCGAGCAGACGATAATGCACCCAGTACTGGTTGACGGCTCCAAGCTCCAGAAACAGAGCTTCGTTAAGCCGCTCGATGACCTGCGGTTCGCCTTTCATGGGTTCTGCTCCCGTATTGGCCGCGCAAGTCTCGCACGCGATCCAGGTGTGAAACGATGTCCACGCCGCCCACCTCTGAGCGGGCGTGGTAGTTCTCGGTGACCCGAATGATCGTTTCCACCACATTCGGGAAACAGCCGCAACAGCGACCGCGCTTGCGCATCGCATGATAGACCTTCGCGGGCACGATCAGCTGCCAGGGATCCTCATCCAGCAGGCCGACGATCGTCTGCTCGATCTCCTTCTCGGTGATGATGTTGCAATGGCAGATCAGCATCTGTTTGCTCTGGCTGACGGCGCCGGTCCGGCGCCGCTTGGCTGGTGGGTACGTTTAGTCCTACTTGAACACCTTGTCGGGAGCGTCGAGGCTGTCGGAGCCCTCGAAGGCGATCTGGCTCAGCTTGAGCGAGCCGACGGCGCGCTCGATCGACTTGGTCTGGTCGATCAGGGCGTCGATCGCCGCCTGCACGGTGGCGTTGCCTTCGGTGTTGCCCTCGGCGATCTGCTGGTCGTAGGCCTCGCCGGCCAGGGCGCGTGCCTTGATGGCCTCCATCCTGGCGACGGTGGTGTCGAGCTTCCCCGACAGTTCCTTGTCGATCGCCGGATCGGCGGCCTTCACCATGTCGGACACCGACGGACCCGAAACCACGGAGCCGTCGAGCCGCTTGTAGCTGGCACGGTAGGCGTCGCGGATGCCGACGGCATCATAGAGATGCGAGTTATAGGTGTTGTCGGAGAAGCAGTCCTGCTCCTCTTCCGGATCGTGCAGCAAAAGGCCGAGCTTCATGCGCTCGCCGGCCAGTTCGCCGTAGGAAAGCGAGCCCATGCCGGTGAAGACAATCGAGATGGCGGTGTTCGGCTCGCCGTCGACAAGGTTCCTGCGCGCCGCGCCTTCTTCCTTCCAGTCGTTGACCATCTTCTGCAGATCGGCGACAAGAAGGTCGGTTGCCGATTTCAGATACTGCGCGCGGCGGTCGCAATTGCCGCCGGTGCAGTTCTTGAGGTCGTAGTCGGTATAGGGGCGTTCGCCGGCGCCCGGGCCGGTGCCGTGCAGATCCTGCCCCCAGAGCAGGAACTCGATCGCATGATAGCCGGTCGCGACATTGGCTTCGATGCCGCCAGCTTGCTGCAGCGTGCCCGAAAGGAATTCCGGCGTCAGGTTCGAGGCGTCGACCTTCTTACCGTTGATCTCGATTTCCTTGTTGGCGATCACATTGGCCGTATAAAGCGAGTTCGTGTCCGATTCCGTGCCGTAGCTCTTGGCGACATAGTCGATCAGGCCTTCATCCAGCGGCCATGAGTTCACCTCGCCTTCCCAGTCGTCGACGACCTTGTTGCCAAAGCGGTAGACTTCGGTCTGCTGGTAAGGAATGCGCGCCGCCTTCCAGGCTTCGCGCGCGGCGTTCAAGGCGTCGGCGGAGGGGCTGGCGATGAGTGCGTCGACCGCCTTGTCCAGCGCCTGCGCGGTGGTCAGCGAATCCTCGTATTTGGCAAGCCCGATATCGGCATAGGTCTTGATCACGGCCTTGGCGTCGGTCTCGGCTTTCGCCGGCAACACGAAAACCGCCGCCGTCAGTGCAGCCGTGGCGCAGACCGCAGCCAGCCTGCCGCCGTTGCGTGCCGTCATTATCCTTCTCCAGTTCTTTGGAAATTCAACAAAAGGCGCCCACCCGCGCCGAGGCATAAGCATGCCGGGAAAAATGGTGGCCGCGTCGAAGCGCGGTTCGCGATGAAAAGACACCCACTTGCCTCCAATCGAAAGGGTTCAAGGCCCAGACATCAAAGGGATGCGCTTTGCGCGCAGCTCTCCATAAAGCGATGGAGAGGCCGGGAGTCAACTGGCGCGGCAGAAAAAATTCAATCGAAACAATAGTTTAGAATTATTCTAAACTAGGATTATCAACTTTAAGACAATCGCCCGACCGGAGACAGGATTGACAGGCAGCCGTTCTGGGTGCGACCCGGACGCCTACTCTTGCGGCGGCGGCAGACAATCGCCACTTGGCGCAAGAGCCTAGATTTGCTGAGTAAAAGGATTGCGATGACGAACGGGGTTGTGATTGTCGGTGCCGGCCATGCCGGCGTGCAGGCCGCAGCCAGCCTGCGCGAAGAGGGCTATGGAGGGCCTGTCGTCCTGATCGGCGACGAGCAGGAACTGCCCTATCACAAGCCGCCGCTCTCCAAGACCTTCATCAAGGACGCCGAGGCCAAGCCGCAGCCCCTGCGCGGCGAAGCCTTCTACACCGGCAACAACATCGACTACCGGCCGGGCGTACGCATCGAGAGCATCGATGCCCGCGCGGGCCAGTTGAATGTCGCGGGCGGTGGAACGCTCGGCTTCGACCGGCTGGTGCTTGCGACCGGCTCGCGGCCGCGCCTGCTCAAGCTCGACGGCGCCGGCCTTGCCGGCGTGGTCTCGCTGCGCTCGCTGGCCGACGCGCGGGCGATCCGCGAGTTCAGCGCGCAGACCGAAGACGTGGTCATTCTCGGCGGCGGCTTCATCGGGTTGGAGATCGCGGCGACGCTGAGAGCCGCCGGCCGCAACGTCACCGTCGTCGAAGCCGTCGACCGGCTGCTTGGCCGCGCCGTGGCGCCGGTCATCGCCGCGCATGTGCGCCAGCGCCTGGAAGCGATCGGCGTGCGCATCCTGACCGGTACCACCGTCGCCCGCTTGGAGGGCGAAGACGGCCGCGTCTCGGCCGCGATCACGTCCGGCGGCGAGCGCCTGCCGGCGCAAATGGTGATCATCGGCATCGGCGTGGTGCCCAATGTCGAGCTGGCGGAAGCCGCCGGCATCGCGATTGCCAACGGCATCCGCGTCGACCAGCAGATGCAGAGCTCGATCCCAGAAATCCTCGCCATCGGCGACGCCGCTTCCTACCGGCACTGGTTCACCGGCGGCGACGTGCGGCTGGAATCGGTGCAGAACGCCACCGACCAGGCACGGCTTGCCGCGCGCACCATCCTTGGCCATGCCGAGCCATTCTCTGCGGTGCCGTGGTTCTGGTCGGATATCGGCGACATGAAGCTGCAGATGGTGGGGCTCACGCAAGGCGGCGATAGCCACGTGGTGCTCGGCGATCTCGCCGACAACAAGTTCTCGATCTACCACTATGCCGGCAGCCGGCTGCTCGGCATCGAATCCGTCAACCGGCCGGCCGATCACATGCTGGGACGCAAGATGCTCGGCGCCGGCTTCTCGCCGACGCCGCAGACTGTGGCAGGCGGGCCGGACGCGCTGAAGGCGGCGCTTGCGGCGTTTCAGGAAATGGAACCGGCCAAGGCCACCGCGTAGAGATTGCCAATTTCGGGCGAACGCCGCAAAGTGTTCGAATGAGCACAATAAATGTCTCGCTGCCTGACAGCTTGCAGCATTTCGTCGAGCAGCAAGTGGCGGAGCGCGGCTATGGCACGAGCAGCGAGTATGTGCGTGAACTGATCCGCCACGATCAGGATCGTCAACTTCTACGCTGTTTGCTGCTAGAAGGCGCGTCGTCCTCGCCGGGCAATCGCGTTGACGACAACTACTTCGTATCCCTGCGACGAAGAGCGCAGGGCCGATAAATCACTTTGGCGGATTCTGCACGCCAAGCGGATATTCCAGTCTGGCTACAGAATCCTAGCTCCTGACGGCACATCCAATCGCTTCGACGTAAGCCGTCAGGAGGAATGCAGGGTGCCCTTAAGCCGCCCGCGCGTCGCGGATCGAGGTTTCCAGGATATCCAGCGCCTCAGTCATGACGCCGTCCTGGATGGTGATCGGCGACAGGAAACGGATGACGTTGCCGTAGACGCCGCAGGTGAGCAGGATGAGGCCCTTGTCCAGCGCCTTCAGCCTGACCGTGTTGGCGAACTCCGCCGACGGCAGGCCCTTCTTCACATCGTTGAACTCGACGGCGTTCATGAAGCCCGGGCCGCGGATGTCGACGATCTCCGGCACTTCGTCGCGGATCGATTCCAGCCGCTGCTTCAGCCTGGCGCCCAGCGCGTTGGCGCGGTCGCAGAGCTTTTCCTCGTCGATGACGTCGAGCACGGCGTGGGCGGCGGCGACGCCGATCGGGCTGCCGCCATAGGTGCCGCCGAGCCCGCCCGGGCCGGGCGCGTCCATGATCTCGGCGCGGCCGGTGACGGCCGACAGCGGGAAGCCGCCGGCAAGGCTCTTGGCCATGGTGGTGAGATCGGGCGCCACGTCATGATGATCCATGGCAAACATCTTGCCGGTGCGGGCAAAGCCGGTCTGCACCTCGTCGGCGATGAGAAGGATGCCATGCTGGTCGCAGATCTTGCGCAGTGCTGCCATGAAATCGCGCGGCGCTTCATAGAAGCCGCCCTCGCCCTGCACCGGCTCGACGATGATGGCCGCGACGCGGCCCGGATCGACATCGGCCTTGAACAGCTTGTCGAGCGCGGCGAGAGAATCGGCGACCGAGACGCCGTGCAGCGCGATCGGGAACGGGGCGTGGAAGACATCGGCCGGCATGGCGCCGAAGCCGACCTTGTAAGGCACGACCTTGCCAGTCAGCGCCATGCCCATGAAGGTGCGGCCATGGAAGCCGCCGGAAAAGGCGATGACTGCCTGGCGGCCGGTGGCGTTGCGGGCGATTTTTATCGCGTTCTCGACCGCCTCGGCGCCAGTGGTGACGAAGATGGTCTTCTTCTCGAACTTGCCGGGCAGCAGGCCGTTCAGCCGCTCGGCGAGGTGCACGTAGCTCTCGTAAGGCACGACCTGGTGGCAGGTGTGGGTGAAGCGGTCGAGCTGCTCCTTGACGGCCTCTATCACCTTCGGATGGCGATGGCCGGTGTTCACCACGGCGATGCCCGACGAAAAGTCGATATAGCGGCGGCCCTCAACGTCCCAGATTTCCGAATTCTCGGCGCGATCGGCATAGATCTGCGTCGTCATGCCGACGCCGCGCGAGATCGACTGGTTCTTGCGTTCGGAAATGGCTGAATTCTTCATCTCGTCCCTCAATCGGGCCATCCCTATGTCGAGACTGGGCCGTTCTTGTTGATGCCGTTGCAGGCCTCTTCTGACCTTATTTCACATTTTGCTCAAGTCGGCACCATGGCCCAGTCGATTGGGCCTGCCTAAACGCAATTCCGGGAAAAGTGTGACGCGGTTTTGCGTGCGGACTTGCGTCAGGCAGAAAGAAGCGATCTTAACCAGGGTGACGATGGGCGCTGCGGAAATGGTTTCCTTTTCCCGCCGATCGATTAGTCTCGTTTCATCCGCGACGTGCCGCCGTCAGGAGCGGCTCCCACGGGCTGAGGGGAACCATGAGCAGGAACGTGACATCGTCCGCCTTGCCGTCTTCGCCGCCCCGCCCGCTTTTTCGTACAAAAACCTTGCTGGTGCTGGCCTGCGCCGGCGCGGCGATTTCGGCGGCCGGTTGCCAGAAACAGCAGGCGGCGGAAAAGAAGCTGCCGGTGGTGGTGACGACCCAGACGGTCGCGCTCGCCGACTACGCGCCACGGACCTCGCTGACCGGGGTGATCGCGGCGCGCACGCTCAACAATCTGTCGTTCCGCGTCGGCGGCCGCGTCGCCCAACGTCTGGTCGATGTCGGCCAGCATGTCGACCAGGGTATGGTGCTTGCCCGCATCGATCCGCAGGAACAGCAATCGGACCTGCGGTCGACCCAGGCCGATCTCGACGCCGCGCAGGCGCAGCTGACCCAGGCCGCGGCCACCTACGAGCGGCAAAAGACGCTGCTTTCGCAGGGTTTCACGACGAGACGGGACTTCGACACCGCCAACCAGACGCTGAAAGTGGCGCAGGGCAGCGTCGATGCCGCGCAAAGCGCCTTGGCCAACGCCAAGGAAAACCTCTCCTACACCGAGCTCAAGGCGGGCGCCGCCGGCGTCATCACGGCGCGCCAGGTCGAGGCCGGACAGGTGGTCCAGGCGGCGCAGACGGTGTTCACCATCGCCGAGGACGGCGATCGCGACGCCGTCTTCAACGTTCATGAAACTCTGGTTGCCCAGACGCCGCCGTCGCCCGCGGTGACGATCACGCTGCTGTCGGACCCGCAGATCAAGGCCGTGGGCAAGGTGCGCGAAATCTCGCCGGCGGTCGATACCCAGTCGGGATCGATCCGGGTCAAGGTCGGCATTCCCGACACGCCCGCCGGCATGCCGCTCGGCGCAGCGGTGATCGGCACGGTCAGCGCCAGGTCGGTCAAAGCCATCCTGTTGCCCTGGCAGGCGCTGACCTCGACCGCCGGCAAGCCCGCCGTCTGGATCGTCGATCCGTCGAGCAAGGCGGTGACGCCGGCGCCGGTCGAGGTGCTCGCCTTCGATTCCGGCATTGTCGTCGTCGACAAGGGGCTGCAGGAAGGCCAGAGCGTCGTCACCGCCGGCGGGCAGTTGCTCAGCCCCGGACAGACGATCGAGGTGTCGGGAGCGAGCCAATGAAGCGGTTGCCGCGTATCGTTCCCCTGCTGATCCTTGCGGCGCTTGCCGCTTGCTCGCGCTCGGAAGAGAAGCCGCCGGAGATCATCCGGCCGGTCCTGTCGATGGTGATCCAACCGAAAACCGTCGAGACCTTCGGCTTCGCCGGCTCGGTCGAGCCGCAATACAGCGCCGACCTTGCCTTCCGCCTGCTCGGCCGCGTCGTCTCGCGCGACGTCAAGGTCGGCGACCTCGTCACCAAGGGCACGACCATCGCGGCGCTCGATCCGACGGCGCTGGAGCTTGCCGTCCAGGCCTCGAAAGCGGATCTGTCGAATGCGCAGGCGCAGTTCACCAACGCCGCCGCCAGCGAGGATCGCCAGCGCCAGCTGCTTGCCTCGGCCAACACCTCGCAAGCCACGTTCGATGCCGCGAAGCAAGCGCGGCAGGCGGCGGAAGCCGGCGTGGAGCGCGCCAATGCCGCTTTGGCCAAATCGCAGGAGCAGCTCGGCTATGCAAGGCTGTTCTCCGATTTCGACGGCGTCGTCACCGCTACCGGCGCTGAAGTCGGCCAGACCGTTTCGGCAGGGCAGACCGTCGTCACCGTGGCGCGCACCGACCCGCGCGAGGCGGTGGTCGACATCCCCGACCAGTTGATCGGCGATCTCACCGTAGGCATGCCCTTCGAGATCGTCTTGCAGTCGGTGCCGGCCATCAAGACCGACGCCAGGCTGCGCGAGATCGCGCCGCAGTCGGAAGGCACAACCCGCACACGGCGCGTCAAGCTGACGCTGGTCGATCCGCCGACGGCGTTCCGGCTCGGCTCGACGATCACGGCGACGCGCATGACCAAGGTCAACCCGACGATCGAACTGCCGATGTCGGCGCTGCTCGAAAAGGACGGCTCGCAAAAAGTGTGGATCGTCGATCCGCAATCCTCCAGCGTGAGCACGCGCGAGATCAAGGTCGCCTCCAAGGGCGGCGGCAGCTTCACGGTGGCGGAGGGGCTCGAGGCCGGCATGCGCGTCGTCACCGCCGGCGTGCACAGCCTCGCCGAAGGCCAGAAGGTCAAAGTGCCGGAGGGCGGGGTCTGATGAAGGGCTTCAACCTCTCCGACTGGGCGCTCAGCCATCGCTCCATGGTCTGGTACTTCATGCTGGTCTTCGTGGTGGCCGGCATCTTCTCCTATCTCAATCTCGGCCGCGAGGAAGACCCCGCCTTCACCATCAAGACCATGATCATCCAGGCCAACTGGCCCGGCGCCTCGGTCAAGGAGACGGTGCAGCAGGTGACCGACCGCATCGAGAAGAAGCTCGAGGAGCTCGACAGCCTCGACTACACCAAATCGGTCACCACAGCCGGCCAGACCGTCATCTTCGTCAACCTGAAGGACACCACCAAGGCGCGCGACGTCGTGCCGAACTGGCTTCAGGTGCGCAACATGGTCAACGACATCAAGGCGCAGCTTCCGCAAGGCGTGCAGGGACCGTTCTTCAACGATCGCTTCGGCGACGTCTACGGCAATATCTATGCCTTCACCGCCGACGGGCTGACGCCGCGCCAATTGCGCGATTACGTGGAGGATGTCCGCACCAAGATCCTGACCGTGCCGAATGCCGGCAAGGTCGATCTGGTCGGAGCGCGGGACGAGGCGATCTATCTCGAATTCTCGAGCCGGCAGATCGCGGCGCTCGGCCTCAACCAGCAGCAAATCGTCGCCAGCCTGCAGGCGCAGAACGCGATCACGCCCTCCGGCGTCGTCGAGTCCGGACCGGAGCGCATCAGCGTTCGCGTCGGCGGTCAGTTCACTTCCGAAGAGAGCCTGCGGGCCATCAATTTGCGCGTCAACGACCGCTTCTTCCGGCTAAGCGATGTGGCGACGATCAGGCGCGGCTATGTCGATCCGCCGACGGCGCTGTTCCGCTTCAACGGCCAGGATGCGATCGGGCTTGCCATCGGCATGAAGCCCAATGCCAACCTACTGAAATTCGGCGAGGCGCTGCATGAGGAGATGCAGAAGGTGCTGGCCGACCTGCCGGTCGGCGTCGGCGTGCATCTGGTCGCCGACCAGCCCGTGATCGTCGAGGAGGCGGTCTCGGGCTTCACGCGGGCGCTGTTCGAGGCCGTCGCGATCGTGCTCGCCGTCTCCTTCATCAGCCTGGGGCTGCGCGCCGGCTTCGTCGTGGCGCTGTCGATCCCGCTGGTGCTGGCCATCACCTTCACGGTGATGGCCTATCTCGGCATCTCGCTGCAGCGCATCTCGCTTGGCGCCTTGATCATCGCGCTGGGGCTATTGGTCGACGATGCGATGATCGCGGTCGAGATGATGGTGGCGCGGCTGGAGGTCGGCGACAATCTGCGCAAGGCGGCGACCTATGTCTACACCTCGACCGCCTTCCCTATGCTGACCGGCACGCTGGTAACGGTCGCCGGCTTCATCCCGATCGGCCTCAATTCGAGCGCGGCAGGTGAGTACACCTTCACGCTGTTCGTCGTCATCGCCGTGTCGCTGCTGGTGTCATGGATCGTGGCGGTGCTGTTCGCGCCGCTGCTCGGCGTCACCATCCTGCCGGCGACGATGAAGGAGAAGCACCACGACCAGCCCGGACGCTTCACCTCGCTGTTCCGGCGCGTGCTTGTCTTCTCCGTTCGCCGCCATTGGCTGACTGTCATCGTGACCGTGCTTGTGTTCGCCGCCTCGGTCGCCGGCTTCGGCCTCGTCCAGCAGCAGTTCTTTCCGCCCTCCGACCGACCGGAACTGATCGTCGACTGGAACCTGCCACAGAACTCCTCGATCACGGAAACGCGCGACCAGATGGAGCGCTTCGAACAGCGCGCGCTGGTCGGCAATCCCGACATCGACCACTTTTCGTCCTATATCGGCCAGGGCGCCGTGCGCTTCGTGCTGGCCTATGACGTGCAGCCGGCCAATCCCTATTTCGGCCAGACGGTCATCGTCACCAAGAGCATCAAGGCGCGCAACCGGGTGAAGCCGGCGCTGGAAAAACTGCTGCGCGCGGAGTTCGTCGGCACCGACGCCTTCGTCAAGCCGCTCGAGCTCGGCCCGCCGGTCGGCCGGCCGGTGCAATACCGCGTCGGCGGTCCCGACATCCAGACGGTGCGGGAGCTCGCGCAGCAATTCGCCGGCGTGATCTCGGCCAATCCGAAGCTGGCCGCCCCCACCTTCGACTGGAACGAACCGCAGCGCGTGCTGAGGGTCGACGTGCTGCAGGACAAGGCGCGCCAGCTCGGCATCACCTCGTCCGACATCGCCAGCGCGTTGAACAGCACGGTCGGCGGCGCGACCATCACGCAGGTGCGCGACGCCACCTACCTGATCGATGTCGTGGCGCGCTCGCGCGAGGCGGACCGCAGCTCGATCTCGACGTTGCAGAATTTGCAACTGCCGACCGGCACCGGCGAGTCGATCCCGTTGGCGGCAATCGCCAACTTCCGCTACGACCTCGAACAGCCGACGGTATGGCGGCGCAACCGCACGCCGACGATCACCGTGCGTGCCGGCCTGGTCGGCGACGTGCTGCCGGCGACCGTCGTCAACGAGCTGAAGCCGTCGGTCGACGCCTTCATCGCCAAGCTGCCGCCCGGTTACTCGGTCGAGACCGCGGGCTCGGTCGAGGAAAGCGCCAAGAGCCAAGGCCCGATCGCGGCCGTGGTGCCGCTGATGCTGTTCGTCATGGCGACCATCCTGATGATCCAGCTGCAGAGCTTCCAGCGCCTGTTCCTGGTGGTGGCGGTGGCGCCGCTCGGCCTGATCGGCGTGGTGGCGGCGCTGGTGCCGAGCGGCGCGCCGCTCGGCTTCGTCGCCATCCTCGGCGTCCTGGCGCTGATCGGCATCCTGATCCGCAACTCGGTCATCCTGATTGTGCAGATCGAGGACCTCGTCAAAGAAGGCAAGGATCGCTGGGCGGCGGTGATCGAAGCGACCGAGCACCGCATGCGGCCGATCGCGCTGACGGCGGCGGCCGCCAGCCTGGCACTTATCCCGATCGCGCGCGAAGTGTTCTGGGGTCCGATGGCCTATGCCATGATGGGCGGCATCATCGCCGGCACCGCGATCACGCTGCTGTTCCTGCCGGCGCTTTACGTGACGTGGTTCAGGATCAAGGAGCCGAAGCGCGAGGCGGGTGACGGTGAGGAAGCAGAAGCGGTACCGGAAGGCGGGGCGGTTTGAGCCGCAAAATTCGATTGCCGAGTTCCCGCCCACCCCCCTCTGGCCTTCCGGCCATCTCCCCCGCAAGGGGGGAGATCAGCAGTTGGTTTGACGGTGCTTTTCCTGCAAAGTTGGCAATTGGCGAAAGCATTCGCGACATCCAATCTCCCCCCTTGCGGGGGAGATGTCCGGCAGGACAGAGGGGGGTGTGAAGGAACGCTACCTACGAAGCTACACCCGCACAAACCCTTCGCTCGCCCTCAGCAGGTTGCGCGTATAATCCTCGCTGACGCGGTGGCCGATCAGCTGGCTCGCGGTCAGCGTCTCGACCGCCTCGCCGTTCTGCATCACCATCAGCCGCTCGCACATATGGGTGATGATGGCGAGGTCGTGGCTGACCATCAGGAAGGTGAGCTTGCGGCGGCGGCGGACCTCTTCGAGCAGGTTCAGCACCTCCGCCTGCACCGAGGCGTCGAGCGCCGAGGTCGGTTCGTCGAGCAGAAGGACCGAGGGTTCGAGGATCAGCGCGCGCGCAATCGCGACGCGCTGGCGCTGGCCGCCGGAGAGCTGGTGCGCGTAGCGGAAGCGGAAGCCCTTGCCGAGGCCGACCTCGTCCAGCGCGCGCTCGATGCGCTTCTCGCCGTCGGCAATGCCGTGGATCGCGAGGGGTTCCTGCAGCAGGCGGTCGACCGTCTGGCGCGGATGCAGCGAGCCGTACGGGTCCTGGAACACCATCTGCACGTCACGGTAAAAAGCCTTGTCGCGGGTTTTGCCAAGGGTCTTGCCGTTGACGGTGATGGTGCCGGACGCGACCGGCGCGAGGCCGGTGATCGCCCTCAGCAGCGTCGACTTGCCGGAACCGCTTTCGCCGACCAGGCCGTAGGATTCTCCTTCCCGAACATCGAGGCTGACGCCCTTCAGCACGCGAAACCGGTCGAAGACCACTTCCAGCCCTTCGACGGTGATGGAAGCCGTCATGCCGCCCACTCCGGCTTGCGGTCTAGCACCGGCAGCGGATGGCGCTCGAAACCGATCCTCGGCATGCAGTTGAGCAGGCCGCGCGTGTAGGGATGCTGCGCATCGCGCAGTTCGGAAGCCTTGATCTGCTCGACCACCTTGCCGGCATACATGACGACGACACGGTCGCAGAAGGAGGAGACCAGGCGCAGGTCGTGCGAGATGAAGATCAGGCCCATGCCGCGCTCGGCGACGAGCTTGTCGAGGATCTTGAGCACGTCGAGCTGCACGGTGACGTCGAGCGCCGAGGTCGGCTCATCGGCAATCATCAGCTCGGGTCCGGTGACCAGCATCATGGCGATCATGGCGCGCTGACCCATGCCGCCCGAGACCTCGTGCGGGTAAAGGTCGAAGACGCGGGCCGGATCGCGGATCTGCACCGCCTGCAGCATGGCCAGCGCGCGCTCGCGCGCCTCGCTCCTGGAGACCTTTTCATGCGTGCGCAGCGTCTCGACGATCTGGCGGCCGATGGTCATCACCGGGTCGAGCGAATATTTCGGATCCTGCAGGATCATGGCGATGCGGTTCCCCCGCAGCGCCCGACGCTCGCGCGACGATACGGACAGCAGGTCGATGCCGTCGAAGGCGAGCTTCTTCGCCGAAACCTCGGCCTGCGGCGGAGTGAGGCCCATGATGGCGCGGCCGGTCTGCGATTTGCCGGAGCCGCTCTCGCCGACGATGCCCAGGCGCTCGCGGCCGAGCGAGAAGGAGACGCCGCGCACGGCCTGCACGAGGCCGGTGCGGGTCGGGAAGGTGACACGCAGATCGTCGACGTCGAGGAGTGTTTCGCCGCTCATTGGTCACCGCTCCGGGGATCGAGCGCGTCGCGCAGGCCGTCGCCGAGCAGGTTGAAGCCGAGGCTGACGATGAGGATGGCAGCACCCGGTGCAGCCGCCACCCACCATTGGTCGAGGATGAAGCGGCGACCGGACGCGATCATCGCGCCCCATTCGGGCAGCGGCGGCTGCGCGCCGAGGCCGAGGAAGCCGAGGCCGGCGGCGGTCAGGATGATGCCTGCCATGTCGAGCGTGACGCGGATGATCAGCGAGGAGATGCAGAGCGGCATGATGTGGCGCAGCACGATGCGGAAGGGCGAGGCGCCCATCAACTGCACCGCCTTGATATAGTCCGAGTTGCGCACCGTCAGCGTCTCGGCGCGGGCAATGCGCGCGTAAGGCGGCCAGGAGGTGATGGCAATCGCCAGCACGGCATTCTCGATGCCGGGGCCGAGCGCGGCGACGAAAGCCAGCGCCAGCACCAGCTTCGGGAAGGCCAGGAAGATATCGGTGATGCGCATCAGGATCGTGTCGGTCCAGCCGCCGGCATAACCGGCGATCGTGCCGACCAAAAGGCCGATGGGCGCGGCGATGATGGCGACGAGGATCACCACATAAAGCGTCCAGCGCGCGCCATAGACGATGCGCGAATAGATGTCGCGGCCGAGGTCGTCGGTGCCGAACCAGTGCGCTGTGCCGGGCGGCAGCAGGCGGGCGTTCTTCAGATCGCCGATGGTCGGCGAATAGGGCGCCAGCACATCGGCAAAGGCGGCGACCACCAGGAGCCCGATGATGATCAGCATGCCGACCAGCGCCAGGCGATTGGCGGAGAAGCGCCGCCAGGCGACATAGGCGCGGCCGAGCCTTGCCTGCAGGCGAGAGGCCGGCCGGTCGCTCAGCAGCCATTCGCGACGGGATTGGATGGTTTCAGCGCTCATCCAACCTTCGTCCTCGGATCGAGCAGCCGATAAAGCAGATCGGACAGAAGGTTGATGGCGATGAAGACCGAGCCGATGGCGATGGTGCCGCCAAGCACGGCGTTCATGTCGGCGTTCTGCAGCGAGTTGGTGATGTAGAGGCCGATGCCCGGCCAGGAGAAGACGGTCTCTGTCAGCACCGAGCCTTCGAGCAGGTTGGCGTAGGAAAGCGCGATCACCGTCACCATCGGCACGGCGGCGTTGCGCAGCGCGTGGCCCCAGATGATGCGGCTTTCCGACAGGCCCTTGGCGCGCGCGGCGACGATGTATTCCTGCGCCAGCTCGTTCAGCATGAAGGAGCGGGTCATGCGGCTGATATAGGCGAGCGAGAGATAGCCGAGCAGCGCGGCCGGCAGGACGATGTGGCGCCAGGCGTCGTAGAAGACGTCCCACTGCCCCTGGATCGCGGCATCGAGCAGGTAGAAGCCGGTGATCGGCGTGAACGTGTATTCGAAGACGACGTCGAGCCGCGCCGGAAAGGCGATCCATTGCAGCTTGGCGTAGAACAGCACCAGCCCGAGCAGGCCAAGCCAGAAGATCGGCACCGAATAGCCGATCAGGCCGACGACGCGCGCGACCTGGTCGATCAGGCTGCCGCGCTTGACGGCGGCCAGCACGCCGAGCGGCACGCCGATGACGGCGCCGATGATCGTGCCCAGCGTCGCCAGCTCGATGGTCGCCGGGAAGACGCGGCGGATGTCGGACATGACCGGATTGGTGGTCAGCACCGAAGTGCCGAAGTCGCCCCTCAGCGCTGCTTTGACATAGAGGTAGAACTGCTCGATCCAGGGCAGGTCGAGGCCCATTTCGCGGCGGGTACGCTCTACGACGGCCGTCGGCGCCCGGTCGCCGAGAACAGCCAGCACCGGATCGATCGGGATGACACGGCCGATGAAGAAGGTCACCGCGAGAAGACCGAGATAGGTCGTCACCGCGATGACCAGGAAGCGGCCAAGCGACGATAGAAAGGCGACGGCACGGGCGCTGCCGCGCCCTGCCGCCACCTGGTTTTCAGCTACGCTCACGCGGCGGATCCGCCGACGCTATTCCTTGGAGACCGCGCCGACGAAGTTGGTGTCGAAGCTCGGGCCGAGCGCGAAGCCCTTGAGGTTCTTGCGCAGGCCGGCCACTTCGAGCTGCTGGTGGATGATGACGAAGGGGCTGGTGTCGAGGATCTTTTTCTGCAGATCCTTGTACATGTCAGCGCGCTTGCCCGAATCCTTCTCCAGCAGCGCCGCTTCCGTTTCCTTGGTCAGTTCCGGAATGTCCCAGCTGTTGCGCCAGGCAAGCGTGTGTGACTTGCCGGCATCCGAATTGTCGGGGTTCGAGGCAAAGGTCTGGGCATTGGAGTTCGGGTCGAAATAGTCCTGTCCCCAATTGCCGATATAGATGTCGTGATTGCGGGCGCGGTACTTGGTCAGGGTCTGCTTGCCGTCGCCAGGGATGATCTCCAGCTTGATGCCGGCCTGACCAAGCGTCTGCTGGATCGATTCCGCCATGCCGGTCGTCGGCTGTCCAGTGCGCACGTCCATGGTCACCTTGAAGCCGTCCGGCAGGCCGGCCTTGGCGAGCAGTTCCTTGGCCTTGGCGACGTCGAGCTTGAAGGGATTGTCGTCGATAGCGCCGAGGTCGCCCTTCGGCAGGAAGGATTGGTGAATCTCGCCGATGCCCTTGAGGATGGTCGAGCCCAGCGCATCGTAGTCGACCAGATATTTGAACGCCTGCCGCACCTCGGGCTTGGCAAGCGTCGGGTTCTTCTGGTTGAGGCTGATGTAATAGACCGTGCCCTTCGGCGCGCTGGTGGTGGTGAGGTCGGCGTTCTTGGCGATGGCGTCGAGGTCGTTCGGCTCGAGGTTGCGGGCGACGTCGATATCGCCTGCCTCCAGCGCCAGGCGCTGCGCCGAGCTTTCCTTCATGTTGCGGTAGATGACGCGGGCGAGCTTGGCCTTCTCGCCGTTGTAATTGTCGTTGCGCTCCATGACGACGGCCTCGTTGGCGCGCCACTCGCGCAGCTTGTAATGGCCGGAGCCGGCATAGCCGGTTTTCAGCCAGGCATTGCCGAAGTCGTTGTCCCATTTGTAGTCGGCGCTCGGCGTGACGGCGGCGACATGCTCCTTGACCAGCTTGGCGTCGACGACGGAGGCGACTGTGGCCGACAGGCAGTTGAGCACGAAGCTCGGCGCGTAGGCCTTGTCGACGACGAACTGGAAGGTGGTGTCGTCGACGGCCTTGGCCTTTTCGGTGACATTGTCGCCGGTGATGCCGAACTGGTTGATGATGAAGGCCGGGCTCTTGTCGAGCTTGATGGCGCGCTCGAAGGAATAGGCGACATCGGCCGCGGTGATCGGGTTGCCGGACGCGAACTTCATGCCGGGCTTGAGCTTGAAGGTGTAGGTCAGGCCGTCATCGGAAACGGTCCAGCTCTCGGCGAGGTCACCCTTGACCTTTGAGGTATCGCTGAGGTCGAGGCGGACCAGGAGATCGTAGGTGTTGCCGGTGACTTCGGCCGTCGACAGCTCGAACGCTTCGCCCGGATCCATCGTGATGATGTCGTCGATGGCGAAGCCCTCGACCAGCGTATCGGCGGGCGTGACCGCGAAGGCGGGCGTTGCGAGCAGCGCAGTCATTGCCACACCCGCAAGCAAGCTACGGACAGCAAACTTTTCCAGCATCATAGTGATCGTTCCCTGTTTTGTTGACCTGAGTTCCCGGCTCAGGCCTTCATTATTCTTCTCGAAGCCGGCAGCGGCTTGGACCACGTACCGTCGTGGTTTTTGTCCAGTTGGTCAACACCCATTCGACGGCGCTCGCCCGACAGCGTGCAGATACCATATCGGACCAGACGGGCCGCCATGAGTTGACCCATGCGCCGGCTAATTGACACCGCCGATCCGGAAACATTTGCCAGGGGCCGCGCCTTGGGAAGCAGCCGCTATTTCAGCTGCGCAACCAAACCCGCATCGGGAAAGCAGGTGGCGGGCTTGCCGTTCTTGGATTGCCAGATGCCGATCGAGCGGCGGGTCTTGAAGCCCGGCAGGCCGTCGGCGCTGCCGACATCGTAACCCTTGGCCTCCAGCGCCCGTTGCAGGGCGGCGATATCGGAGCGATGGAGATCGCCGACCGCGCCCCAGGCGCCGACGAAGGTGGTGTCGCCCTTGGCGATGCGGTCGGCGGCATGGCCGATGAACAGGCCGTAGAGATCGCTGTTGTTGTATTGCTTGATCACATAGAAGTTCGGCGTGACGACGAAGGCCGGACCGCTGCGCCCGGCCGGCATCAGCAGGAAACCCTCGGCCTTCAACTCGCTCGCCGCAAACGCCTTGCCGTCGACGCGCCTGATGCCCATCGCCACCCAGTCGGAGATCTTCTTGCCCTGATCGGGTCCTTCGAGCGAGCAGGAGACATTTGCCGGAACCGTCACCTCGGTCCCCCAGCCGCGCCCCCTCACCCAGCCATAATGGACGAGGTAATTGGCGATCGAGGCGAGCACGTCGGGCGTCGAATTCCAGATGTCGGGCCGGCCGTCGGCGTCGAAATCGACGGCATGCTTCAAGAAGGAGGTCGGCATGAATTGCGGCTGGCCGAGCGCGCCGGCCCAGGACGACTTCATCGTGTTGACCGGCGCCAACCCGCGCTCGACGATTTCGAGCGCCGCCAGCACCTCGGTGCGAAAGAAGTCTTTCTTGGTCGACATGAAAGCGTCGGTGCCCAGCACCTCGAAGGCATCGTAAGGCATCTTGGCCGCGCCGAAGCCGGTCTCGCGGCCCCAGATCGCCAGCACGATCTCGCCTGGAACGCCGTAGCGCTTTTCGATCAGCCCGAGCGTGCGGGCGTTGGCGCTCTCGCGCATCCTGCCGCCGGTGGTGACGGCGCGGAGGATCTTCTCGGCGAAATAGTTGGCCGGTGGGCCGAACTCGGCCTGGTGCTGCTTCTCAGGTGTCGTCGGCTTTTGGCCGGGCGGGACGAGATCGGGCAGCTCGAGGTTCGGCTTCACGCCGATGAAGGCGCCGTCGAAGGTTTTTTTCGAGATACCTTTGGACTTGGCTTCGGGCCAGAGGTCGGTTTGCAGCCAGGCCTGGAACTGATCGTCGATGGGAGCGGCGCGGGAGGGGGTGGTGAAAGAGAATACCAACGCGGCAAAGAGGAAAACAGCGGCGAATACGCGGAGGTAGCGTTCCTTCGGACGGAGTGCAACGCTTCGATGAAACCCGCCTGTCACCGTCCCCTCCCCGCCAATTTCAAAACGCCGTCCTCGACCTCAACGCCGCGGCCAGCGTGCCCTCGTCGAGATAATCCAGCTCGCCGCCGACCGGCACGCCATGCGCCAGCCTCGTCACCTTCACATCGAAGCCCGACAACTGATCCGTCAAATAATGCGCGGTCGTCTGGCCCTCGACGGTGGCGTTGACCGCAAGGATGACTTCCTTCACCTCGCCGCCGGCGACACGGTCGACCAGCGAGCGGATGTTGAGCTGGTCCGGACCGATGCCGTCGAGCGGCGACAGCGTGCCGCCGAGCACGTGATAACGCACGTTCATGGCCGCCGCGCGCTCCAGCGCCCAGAGGTCGGAGACGTCCTCGACGACGATCAGCGTACTGGCGTCGCGGCGCGGGTCGGTGCAGATCATGCATGGATCGGCGGTGTCGACATTGCCGCAGGTCGAGCAGATCCTGACCTTGTCGACCGCCTCGCCCATGGCGGCGGCCAAGGGCTCGAGCAGCTGCTCCTTCTTCTTGATGAGATGAAGCGCGGCGCGCCTGGCCGAGCGCGGCCCAAGCCCCGGCACCTTGGCCAGGAGCTGGATCAGGCGTTCGATTTCCGGACCGGCGATTCTCTTCGACATCGCCCTGATCTAGAGCAATTCCAGGAAAAGTGCGAAGCGGTTTTCCGTCCGGAATTGCGTGAAACGAAAAGATGGATCAGTTCGTCGTTTCGTGAAACGGCGGACTGATCCAGGATTTTTCAGGACAGCCAGCAACGGCACAGGGCCCGCCATGCTGCCATGGCGGGCCCTGTGCGGATGCAATCGGGTTCAGTTGGCTTCGAGCGGCCGGTCCTGGCTGACGATCATCGCGCCTATGGCGTCGGTGTTCTCAGGCGTCGACTGGAAGCCCATCGATGCTTCCTGCGGTGCGTTCGGCACCGAAGTGATATAGCGACCCTTGAGCGTGCCGCCGAAACGCGAGGCGTCCGGTTCGGCCATCGGCTCCTGCATCGCCACGACCATCTGCTTCTGCGCGAGACGACCGGACTTCGCGGATGGTGCAGGGATTGCAGGCGCCGCGGCAGCGGTCACATAGGTCTGTTCGGCGGAAGCGGTTTCGGTCCGCGCGGCGGCGGCCAAGGCGGCCTGCTTCGCCGGGTCCGGACGGACGATCGTCTTTACCACCGGTTCGGCGGAAGCAACCAGCACCGGGGCGTCGGCCGCGGGCTTCTGCCGACCGGACTTCTGCTGGTTGTCCACATTCATGGCGACCATCGGCTCGTCCGGCAGCGGCTGCCAGTTGCGGCCGCGCTTCTCATAGAAGGCGTTGCCGCCGGCGACCATCGTGTAATGCATGTTCTTGTAGGGGAAATGCAGGCCGGCGGTGTGGAAATACATCGTGTTCTTGAGCTTGGCCTTGCGCTCGCCCCGCAGCACCGCGTCGGCGGCTTCCTCGACATCGGGCAGCGCCCTGGAGTTCATCGGCCGCGTCATCACGCCGGGCGCAAACTGGCCCGGCTCGCCGACCACCTGACAGATGGTGCTGCCGTGCTGGCCGGAGCGAAGCCGGTTCATGACGACCGTGCCGACGGCGATCATGCCGTCGCGGCTCGACCGGTTGGACTCGAAGAACATCGCCCTTTGCAGGCATTCCTTGTCCTTCAGCGAGGGGCTGGAGGAACGCGTGAGGAAGCTTGGCGTGAGGGCGTCGGTCAGACCCGAGACCGACATGCCATGGGAAGAAGTGGTCTGGCTGCAACCGGCCAGGAGCAAGGGGGAAGTGACGATGCCGATAAGCAGCAGCGGCGTCTTCCATCGCGTCGCGATCACCAAAAAAGCCTCATGTCCAGATGCCAGCCCGCCCCGAGATGTGGCAAGAATGAGACTCTTTCGGGCAAAAAGATGGCTAGAGGGTTAGCAAAATCTGGACTTGGGTAAAACTTTATGAAAGCCGCGTAATGAGCCCGTGAGCAACGCCGGCAAAATAGTTAACAACGCGCCGCGCGCCCAATTTCCGTTCATAATCAATTAACTGGGGGACGCCGCCTCAGAACGGCAATTTCATTCCGGGCGGAATCGGCAGACCCGCCGTCAACGCCTTGGTCTTTTCCTGCATCACCTGCTCGACCTTATTTTTGGCGTCATTGTGAGCGGCCAGGATGAGGTCCTCCAGGATCTCGGCTTCGTCCGCCTTGATCAACGACGGATCGATCTTCAGCGCTTTCATTTCGAACTTGCCGGTCAGCGTGATGCTGACCAGGCCGCCACCGGCCTGGCCGGTGGCCTCAAGCGTGGCGATCTCGTCTTGCATGGCCTGGAACTTGGCCTGCATTTCCTTCGCCTTGCCCATCAGGCCGAGAAGATCTTTCATCGGGGTGGTCCTCTAAGATTGTTTCAGATTTCGTCGTCGTCGGCCGCAGGCTCGACCGGCACTTCGGCCTCGGCCTCTTCCACATCCGGCACGTCCGGAATGCGCACGTCGATGATCTTGGCGCCGGGGAACCGGGCGAGAATGGCCGCGACAGTCGGGTCGCTCTTGGCATCGGAGAAGGCGTTCTCGCGCTTCGTCGTCTCCATCTCGGCCAATGTCTGGCCGCCCTCTTCCTTCGACAGCGACACCAGCCAGTTGCGGCCGGTCCAGGCGCGCAGCTTGGCGGTCAGGTCGTTGAGCAGCATCTTCGGCGCGTCGTCGGTCAAGGTGACATCGAGACGGCCGGGCTCGATGCGGACCGGTCGCACGCAGCGTTTCAGGAGCACCTTGAAGGCCATGTCGCGATTGGCGTCGGCAAGCGCGACGATATCGGCCAGCGATTTCACCGGAACGACGGGCGCCTCGGCAACGGGCTCCGGCGCCGGAACGAAGGCGGCGGGCGTGGGCTGCGTTTCGACCAGGCGCATCGTCTGGGCGCCGCCACCGGTGGAAGCCGGCATCCGCGTCTGCGCGACAGCGCTCGCGCCGCCGCCATTGCCGGAACTCGCCGGCGCTCCGTTGGCGCGCGGCGGCGCGCCGTTCTGCACCAGGGTCGCGCCCTCGAGCGATTTCAGCGCCTCGTCCAGCGTCGGCAGATCGGCGGCATGCGCGAGCCTGATCAACACCATCTCGCCGGCGCTGACCGGGCGGTTGGAGGACTGCACCTCGGGAATGCCCTTGAGCAGCATCTGCCAGGTCCGCGACAGCACGCGCACCGAAAGCGTGCCGGCGAATTCGGCGCCGCGCCGGCGCTCGTCCTCGGAAAGCGACGCATCTTCGGCGGCCGCCGGCACGAAGCGCAGGCGGGTGACGAGGTGGTTGAACTCGGCAAGATCGGTGAGCACCGCGGCCGGATCGGCGCCGGTGTCGTATTGCGCGCGGAATTCGGCCAGGGCCGCGGCCACATCGCCCTTCATGACATGCTCGAACAGGTCGATGATGCGGGCGCGGTCGGCAAGGCCGAGCATGGCGCGCACGGCCTGCGCGCTCACCGTGCCGCTGCCATGGGCGATCGCCTGGTCGAGGATGGAAAGCGAATCGCGCGCCGAGCCTTCGGCGGCCCGCGCGATCATCGCCAAAGCCTCGTCGTCGACGGCAATGCCTTCCTTGGCCGCGATCGAGGACAAATGGCCGACCAGCGCGCCGGCATCGATGCGCCTCAGGTCGAAGCGCTGGCAGCGCGACAGCACCGTGATCGGCACCTTGCGGATCTCGGTGGTGGCGAAGATGAACTTGACGTGCGGCGGCGGCTCTTCCAGCGTCTTCAACAGGCCGTTGAAGGCCTGCGTGGAGAGCATGTGCACTTCGTCGATGATGTAGACCTTGTAGCGGGCCGAGACCGGCGCGTAGCGGACGCGGTCGATGATGTCCCTGATGTCGTCAATGCCGGTATGGGATGCGGCGTCCATCTCGATGACGTCGACATGGCGGCCTTCCATGATCGCCTGGCAGTGCTCGCCGGGGATCGAAAGGTCGACGGAGGGCTGATCGACGGTCGCCGTCTTGTAGTTGAGCGCCCGCGCCAGGATGCGCGCGGTCGTCGTCTTGCCGACACCGCGCACGCCGGTCAGCATCCAGGCCTGGGCGATGCGGCCGGTGGCGAATGCATTGGTCAGCGTGCGGACCATCGGCTCCTGGCCGATCAGCTCGGAGAAATTCGAAGGGCGGTATTTGCGCGCCAGGACGCGGTAAGCGCCGGCCTTACCTGTTCCCAGGCTTTCTGGCCCCAAATTTCCGGCTTCGCTCATTCGCCGTCAAAAGCTCCCAGGACCGCGACGGAAGGCGGCCGATTCCTGCGCATAGTCTCACCCGCACGGCTCGGGGCCGTCAATGTCGCGGGAGAAAGGCGAAGAGGCGGGAGGCTGGAACAATGACCCGTTCCGGGCTCGTTAGGGCTGCTTCCTTCCGGACCTGACCCGGTTGGCGAGTGGATCGTCCACCACCAACCTCCCGCGCTCCATATCGGCAATTCGGCGGCGAAATGCAAGGGCCGAGCCGAAACCTGCCGCCACATAGAAGGCGGAAAGTCCTTCAAATCGATAATGACGGCAATGAATCGCTTGCAGCCACCTTGCCGCCGCTCTAGCGTTCCGGGTTTGGAAAATGCTTACAACAAAAGCGAAGGAAACGCCCATGCTGCCTGGCCTCAAGGCCGGATTCACGCTGGACGCCCGGCTGGAGGCGGATAGCGAGCAGCTCATGTGGCTTGGCCTTTGCGAGCTCAGGCTGATGAACGACCGCCGCTGGCCATGGCTGGTGCTGGTGCCGCAACGGCCCGGCGTGGAGGAAATCCACGACATGACGCCGCTCGACCAGACGATGCTGACCTTCGAGACCAACATGGTGGCGCAGGCGCTGAAGCGGGTGACCGGCTGCACCAAGATCAATACCGGGGCTTTGGGCAATATCGTGCGCCAGTTGCATGTCCATGTCGTCGCCCGCTCCGAGGGCGATCCCGGCTGGCCGGGACCGGTCTGGGGGCACGGCATGCGCGAACCCTACCAGCGCTCCGATATCAGGCGGTTTGCCCAAACGATCAAGGCGGCGCTATAAGCTGACCAGTGTCCATTCCGCACCCGAGTTCCCAGCACACCCCGAGTCCCCATGAGCTTTCGCCTGTTCGACGCGCCCTTGCGCGAGCCCAGCCAATTCGTCGGTTTCGCCGGTAACCGGATCGACCGGCAGTCCGAGAACCGCGCTGACGACGCGGTCGGAAAAGCGCTGGCCGACCGCACCGCGCGGCTCATGCTGATGCATGCCGGCCGGCTCTACCTCAAACTCGACGATGGCAAATTCGACCCCTGGTTCAAGGCGGATGAAAGCCAGGCCTTCGAGGTTTCGCTCGACCACGGCGTGCTGCTCGGCTTTTCGGAGGAAGGCCCTGTGCTGGCGGTGCCTGCCGGCATCGAGCCGGAAAAGCTGCCCGAGACGATCAAGGCGATCGACTATCGTTCCGTCTATATGCAAGGGCTGGTCGACGAGGCGGCCGCCGGCGCGCTGGCGCAAGGCGCCGCGCTGCTTGCCTGGCACGCCAGCCACGCCTTCTGCTCGAAATGCGGCAACCGCTCGGAAATGCGGGCCGGCGGCTACCGGCGCCATTGCCCTGCCTGCGGCACCGACCATTTCCCGCGCACCGACCCGGTGGCGATCATGCTGACGGTGACGGGCGAAAAATGCCTGCTCGGACGCGGCAGGCATTTCGCGCCGGGCATGTATTCGGCGCTTGCCGGCTTCATCGAACCGGGCGAGACGATCGAGGCGGCGGTACGGCGCGAGACGCTGGAAGAGGCGGGCATCCAGCTCGGCCGCGTCGTCTACCACGCCAGCCAGCCCTGGCCGTTCCCCTATTCGCTGATGATCGGCTGCTTCGGCGAGCCGCTCAACGAGGATATCCAGGCCGACCTCAACGAATTGGAAGACTGCCGCTGGTTTTTCCGCGACGAGGTGCGCACGATGCTGGACAGGCAGCACGCCGACGGCTTGATTACCCCGCCGAAAGCGGCGATCGCCCATCACCTCATCCGCGCCTGGGTCGACAGCGAATAGGAGCAGAGACATGATCCGTCACACCGTCGTGTTCACGCTGAAACATCCGCTGCAGTCGCTGGAGACGAAGCGCTTCCTGCACGACGCGAAGAAGATCCTGACCGGGATCAAGGGCGTCACGCATTTCGAGCAGCTTCGGCAGGTGAGCCCGAAGAACGACTATCAGTTCGGCTTCTCGATGGAGTTCGCCGACCAGGCGGCCTACACGCGCTACAACGAGCATCCCGACCACGTCGCCTTCGTGCGCGACCGCTGGGTGCCGGAGGTCGAGAAGTTCATGGAGATCGACTACGTGCCGCTGGGCTTCGGCTGAAATTGGGTTAAGCGCAAACGTCGGAGATTAGCGCGGGCCTCCATCAGGTCGTCATTCCAGGGCGGAGCGAAGCGAAGACCCTGGAATCCATGCCGTTACCTCAGCCGAAGGGCGCAGCGGAGCAGAATTCTGCGCCGTGGGCGGCGCTTCAACGTCACGGAATGGATCCTCGGGTCTGCGCGCGTCGCTTCGCTCCTTGCTTCGCCCGTGGATGACGAAGTGTGAGCGTCTCGGCTAAGTTCGCAGGTTTAGCCAGCCTAATCCGCCACCTTCCACTGCTCGCGGGACGCGCTTGCCGGATAGACGCCGAGGATGCGCATCTCGCGCGAGAAGAAGCGCAGCTCGTCCAGCGCCAGCTTGACCAGCGGATCGTCCGGATGGCCCTCGATGTCGGCGTAGAACAGCGTCGCGGTGAAGGCGCCGAGCTGGTAGCTTTCAAGCTTGGTCATGTTGATGCCGTTGGTGGCGAAACCGCCCATGGCCTTGTAGAGCGCCGCAGGCACGTTGCGGACACGGAAGATGAAGGTCGTCATCATCTTGGCGTCCGGCGCCGGGCGCTCCACCCAAGCCTTGTTCTTGGTCAGCACGACGAACCGGGTGACGTTGGAGTCAGTGTCCTCGACATTCTTCTCGATGATGTCGAGCCCATAGAGTTCCGCGGCCAGCGCCGGCGCCAACGAGGCCATGGTGCGGTCCCTGACCTCCGAGACCATCTTGGCCGAACCCGCCGTGTCGCCGGCGATCACCGGCTTCCAGCCGTTCTTGCGGATGTATTTGCGGCACTGTCCCAGCGCGTGGATATGGCTGTGCACGGTCTTGATCTCTTCGCGCTTCACCCCCGGCAGCACCATCAGCTGGAAGTGGATCGGCAGGAAATACTCGCCGACGATGTGCAGCTTGGATTCCGGCAAGAGGTGATGGATGTCGGCGACGCGCCCGGCGATCGTGTTCTCGATCGGGATCATGGCGAGCTCGGCCTTGCCGGTCTCGACCGCATTGAAGGCGTCCTCGAAGGTCGGGCAAGGCAACGGCTCCATCGACGGGAACATGTTGCGGCAGGCCGTGTCGGAATTGGCGCCGGGTTCGCCCTGGAAGGAAATTCTGTCGGTCTTAGCGGTCATGCCCCAGATGTCTCTATCTTGTCTCAGTTTGAAAGGATCTTTCTAGCCCGCTCCAGGTCGTCGGGGGTGTCGACGCCAAGCGGCAGCGATTTGACGATCTCGGCGTCGATGCGCATGCCGGCTTCCAGCGCGCGCAGCTGCTCCAGCCGCTCGCGACGTTCCAGCGGCGACGGCTTCAGCGCCACAAAGCGTTCGAGCGCGGCGCGGCGATAGGCGTAGAGGCCGATATGGTGATAAAGCGGCCCCTCGCCCCAAGGCGCGGTGGCGCGGGTGAAATAGAGCGCTTTCAGCCGTGTCGCGGAAAGCGG
Organism: Mesorhizobium humile; assembly: GCF_033977215.1. Lineage (NCBI taxonomy): Bacteria > Pseudomonadati > Pseudomonadota > Alphaproteobacteria > Hyphomicrobiales > Phyllobacteriaceae > Mesorhizobium > Mesorhizobium humile. The sequence goes on along the minus strand of NZ_JAVIIV010000013.1, from coordinate 23,642 downwards.
CGAGCCGACGATCTTGACCACATTCTGGTTGGTCTTCTCCTCGTCGCGCACGATCTCGACGCCGAGCGTGGCGATATCGACCGATCTGTCCTCAAACGGCCGCAGCGACGCGCCGATGATCTCGGGATCGATGGTCGGCAGGTCGCCCTGGACGTTGACGATCGTTTCCACCTGCTTTTCGGGGTCGAGGGCCGTCAGCGCCTCGAAGATGCGGTCGGAACCCGATTCATGATCCGCGCGGGTCATGACCGCCTCGAAACCGTGCGCCCGCACGGTTTGCGCGACCGCTTCGGTGTCGGTTGCCACCACGACACGGCCAAGCCTGGCCTCGGCGGCACGGCGGGCGACATGGACGATCATCGGCGCGCCCGCAATATCGGCCAGCGGCTTGCCCGGCAGGCGCGTCGAGGCCATGCGGGCGGGGATCAGGATCAAGGTTGACATCGGATTTCTGGGCGGTCGAAAAACGCGGATGGAAAAGTGGCAAAAGGTCTCACTGGAAGCGCCCTTATAGGTGTTGCAACGCCAGAGCAAAAGACCTAGTTTCCGCCCGATTTGACTGGCCTTTCGAGGCAGTTCGCGATACCGACGGACGGAGTGGACGGGACGGTCCGCCGGAAAAGGGAGCAAGGGGCGTATGGATTCCAACGAAGTCAACAAGCTGCTCGGCGGATTTCTGGGAACCTGCTTCATCGTCTTTTCGATAGGTCTCGTCTCGGACGCGTTGTTCGCCTCGCCGGCGCCGGAAAAGCCCGGCTTCGCCATCGAGGCCCAGGAGCCGACCGAAGGCGGCGCCGCCGCGCCTGCGGCGGAAGCCAAGCCGATCGCCGACCTGCTCGCCGGCGCCAGCGCCGATGCCGGTGCCGCCATCTTCAAGAAGTGCCAGGCCTGCCATTCCGGCGAGAAGGGCGGACCGAACAAGGTCGGCCCGGATTTGTGGGACATCGTCGACCGTCCGGTTGCCGAGCATGAGGGCTTCGCCTATTCGGCCGGCATGAAGGACTTCTCCAAGGGCGGCCAGGAGCACTGGACCTACGAAAACCTCAACCACTTCATCACCTCGCCGAAGAAGTTCGTGAAAGGCACAGCGATGGGCTTCGCCGGCCTGCCGAAGGATGAAGACCGCGCCAACGTGATCGCCTATCTGCGCACGCTGTCGGACAATCCGAAGCCGCTGCCGCAGCCGGGCGCTGCCGCCGACGCTTCCAAGCCCGCCGATGCGGCGAAGCCGGCGGACGGCGCCGCCAAGCCGGCCGAGGCCAAGCCTGCGGCCCCCGCTCAATAAACAATTTGTCATAGAGACTTCCTTGGAAAAGCCGGGTTCGTCCCGGCTTTTCTGTTAGGAAATATGCATGGACGGCGACAAAGGCCGTGCTTGCGGTTCCCACCGGCGTCAAATGATCTAGATTGCGGGTGGGCAGAGCAATTCCAGGAAAAGTGGGAACCGGTTTTCCGTCCGGAATTGCGCCGAGACAAGGCAATAGAGCGGCCGTCGTTTCCGTGAAACGATGAGCGCTCTGGGGCTCACGACGAGGAGAACGCATGAAGGTTGGCCGCTCCCGCACGCTTTTCGCATCGGCGCTGGCGCTCGCCTTCGCCGCCAGCCTGCAGGCCGGCTTAGCCGATGAGTGGCGCACGACGTCGTCGCTGATCGGGCCTTCAAAATACGGCGAGAATTTCCAGCATTACGACTACGTCAACCCGGATGCGCCAAAGGGCGGCGCCTACAACTCCGTCGTTGTCGGCACATTCGACAGCTTCAACCCCTATATCGTGCAGGGGTCGCCGGCCGCGGGAATGGTCGGGTTCGGCGGCGGGCTGCTCTACGACACGCTGATGGATCAGGCGACCGATGAGGGCAGTGTCAGCCACCCGCTGGTTGCCGATGCCTACAAATACCCTTCCGACTACTCGTCCGCCACCTACCGGCTCGATCCGCGGGCAAAATGGCATGACGGCCAGCCGATCACCGTCGACGACGTGATCTGGTCCTTCCAGGTGCTCAAGGCCAACAGCCCGCAATACAGCCGCTATTTCGAGAACGTCACCGACGCTGCGGCGATCTCCGATCGCGAGGTCGAATTCCATTTCAACCAGAAGGGCAACCGCGAGCTGCCCAAGATCCTCGGCGATCTCGTCGTTTTACCGAAGCACTGGTGGGAAGGCACGGACGCCAGCGGCAAGAAGCGCGACATCACCAGGCCGACGCTGGAGCCGCCGCTTGGCTCCGCTGCCTACAAGATCGCCAGCTTCAAGCCGGGCTCGGAGATCGTCTGGCAGCGCGTGCCGGACTATTGGGGCGCCAAGCTGCCGGTGAAGGTCGGCCGCGAGAATTTCGACACCCAGCGCTTCACCTACATCCTCGACGACAACGCCGCTTGGCAGGCCTTCACCAAGGGCGGGCTGGACGACATCAAGCCGGAAAACAGCTCCAGGCGCTGGGCGACGGCCTATAATTTTCCCGCCATCAGCGCCGGCGACGTGATCAAAAAGGAATTCAAGACCACCTCGCCTGAGCCGATGCAGGCTTTCATGCTCAACCAGCGCCGGCCGCTGTTCCAGGATCGCCGGGTGCGCGAGGCGCTGAACTATCCCTACGATTTCGAAACGATGAACCGCACGTTGTTCTTTGGCTTCAACACCCGCACCCAGAGCTATTTCCAGGGCACCGAGCTGGCTTCGAGCGGCTTGCCGCAAGGCAAGGAACTCGAAATCCTGGAGAAATACCGCGACAAGCTGCCGCCTGAACTGTTCACCCAGGAATTCAAGCTGCCGATCTACGACTCGCCGCAGGCGGAACGGAAATACCTGAAGCAGGCGGTGGACCTCTTCGCCCAGGCGGGCTGGGTGATCAAGGGCGGCAAGATGATGAACGCCAAGACCGGCGCGCCGTTCAAATTCGAGATCATCGGCACGTCCGACACGGACCAGATCCTTGCGGGCACCTATATCGCCAACCTGCGCAAGATCGGCGTCGATGCGACGCTGCGCATCATCGATCCCACCCAGTACGTCAACCGGGTCAACAATTTCGACTACGACGTCATCACCAATCTGCTGCAGCAGTCAGAATCGCCAGGCAACGAACAGCGCGATTTCTGGAGCTCGAAGGCCGCCGACGCGCCCGGATCGCGCAACTATGCCGGCATCAAGGACCCGGTTGTCGACGCATTGGTCGACCGCATCATCTTCGCCACCGGTCGCGACGACCTCGTCGCGGCCACCCATGCGCTCGATCGGGTGCTGTTGTGGAACTACTATGTGGTCCCGCAATTCCATCGGGCGGTGGTGTGGCTCGCCTATTGGAACAAATTCGGCATGCCGGAGAAGCAACCCACCTATCGCGGCGCCGATATCGATTCCTGGTGGATCGACCCAGAGAAGGAAAAGGCGTTGGCCGCCAAATACAAGGGCCTCAATTGATGGGGCGGCAGGCTTTGCTTCCCCGTCGCGACTTCCTGGCGCTCGGCGTCGCGGCAACAGCTGCGGCCTTGCTGTCTGGCCGCGCCTTTGCCGAGACACCGACCGGCGTCAAGCTGCATGGCCTGTCGGCCTTCGGCGACCTGAAATACAAGCCCGACTTCACGCATTTCGACTATGTCAATGTCGACGCGCCGCAAGGCGGCACGTTCAATTTCTCGCCGCCGAACTGGGGCGCCAACCAGAGCCCGCAAACCTTCAACACACTGAATTCCTTCGTCCCCAAGGGCGATTCTCCGCAACGCATGGAGATGTGTTTCGATACGCTGATGGCGAGAGCGCTCGACGAGCCTGACGCGGTTTACGGGCTGATCGCCGACAACGTGACGATTTCGGACGACCGCAACAGCTTCACATTCTCGCTGCGCCCGCAGGCACGCTTCCATGACGGCACGCAACTCACCGCCGACGATGTCGCCTTCACCTTCAAGCTGCTGAAAGACAAAGGGCATCCGGACTACGCGCTGTCGCTGACGCATCTGGAAGATGTCGTGGCGAAGGACGCTCACACCGTCGAGCTCAAATTCTCCGGCAAGCAGTCGGCCCGCACCATCCTGAACGTGGTCGGATTCCCTATCCTGTCGAAGGCCTTCTTTACGGCCAATCCGTTCGATTCCTCGCAGCTCAATCCGCCGCTCGGCTGTGGCGCCTACAAGGTCGGACGCTGGTCGGCGGGTGCCTGGATCGAATATGAGCGTGTAACCGACTATTGGGGCAACGACCTGCCGGTCAATCGCGGCCAGAACAATTTCGGGCGCATCCGCGTCGAATTCTACCAGGATCGCACGGCTGGGTTCGAGGCCTTCAAGAAGGGCGAGATCCTCTATCGCGAGGAATTCACCTCGCGTGTCTGGGCGACGGCCTATGACTTTCCAGCCTTCACCGCCGGCAAGGTGATCAAACACGAGTTCCCGGCCGAAACAACGCCTTCCATGCAGGCCACCGCGGTCAACCAGCGGCGTGAGCAATTCAAGGACTCGCGCGTGCGGCAGGCGATCGCGCTCTGCTTCGATTTCGAATGGACGCGGCGCAACTTCTTCTATGGTTCCTATGAGCGCTCGCAATCCTGCTTCGAAAAGTCCGACTTCCGGGCCGCCGGCGCGCCAACGCCGCAGGAGCTGGCGCTGCTGGAACCGCTGCGCGCCCAGCTGCCGCCTGAGACCTTCGGCGAAGCGGTGACGCAACCGCCATCGGACGCGTCCGGGCGAGACCGCAAGCAACTGAGCGCGGCGCTGAAGCTGCTCGCCGAGGCCGGCTGGAAACGCTCCGGCGATTTCGTGGTCAATGACAAGGGCGGGCGGCTGTCCGCCGAATTCCTGGTCGACGACGAGACCTTCGTGCAGGTCTATTCGCCCTGGGTCGCCAATATGAAGGCAATCGGCATCGATGCTTCGATCCGGCTGGTCGATTCAGCTCAGTACCAGCTCAGGCAATCGACGTTCGATTTCGACCTGCTCTCGGCCGCCTTCAATTTCAGCGCCACGCCGACCCGCGACGATCTGGAAATTTTCTTCCACTCGCGCAGCGCCACCGTATCGGGCTCGCGCAACCTGTCGGGCGTTGCAAGTCCGGCGGTCGATGCGCTGATCGATGCCGTCGGCGCCGCCAAGGACCGTGAAAGCCTGACCACCGCCATGCGCGCGTTGGACCGGGCCTTGCGCGCGCGGCGCGATTGGATTCCAAGTTGGTATCTGGCGAATCACCGAAGCGCCTATTGGGATATGTTCGGCTTCCCCGAGCAGAAACCCGAGTTCGGCTTTCCGGTCGAAGCGCTGTGGTGGGTCGACAAGGGTAAGGCGGCAAAGATTGGCAAAGCCTGACATGAACGTTTGCGCGGGGTCGGACGCCTGATGGGCGCCTATATCCTGCGCCGCATTCTTCTCATGATCCCGACGCTGTTCGGCATCATGGCGATCTCCTTCGCGGTCATTCAGTTCGCGCCGGGCGGTCCGGTCGAGCAGGTGATCGCCCGGCTGACCAACCAGGGCGGCAACGATCGCCTGGGCAGCGGTGGCGGCGACGCCGGCGGTAGCGGCAATTTCGACGTTGCCGGCGACGTTAGCTCGAAATATCGCGGCGCGCAGGGACTCGATCCCGAATTCATCAAGAAGCTGGAAAAGCAGTTCGGCTTCGACAAGCCGCCGCTCGAACGCTTCGGCATGATGCTGTGGAACTATAGCCGCTTCGATTTCGGCGACAGCTATTTCCGCGACATCTCGGTGCTGAATCTGATCCTGGAGAAGATGCCCGTCTCGATCTCGATCGGGCTGTGGATCACGCTTCTGTCCTACCTGATCTCGATCCCGCTCGGTATCCGCAAGGCGGTGAAGGACGGCTCGACCTTCGACGTGTGGACCAGTGGCGTCGTCATCGTCGGCTATGCCATTCCCGGCTTCCTGTTCGGCATCATGCTCATGGTGCTGTTTGCCGGCGGTTCGTTCTGGGACTGGTTTCCGCTGCGCGGCATCGTTTCGGACAATTGGGACCAGCTCTCGTGGCCGGGCAAGATCGCCGACTATTTTTGGCACATGACGCTGCCATTGACGGCGCTCGTGCTGTCGGCTTTCGCGACGACCACCCTGCTCACCAAGAACTCCTTCCTTGAAGAAATCCGCAAGCAATATGTGGTCACGGCGCGCGCCAAGGGCCTGTCGGAGCACAAGGTGCTCTACGGCCACGTCTTCCGAAACGCCATGCTGATTGTCATCGCCGGCTTTCCCGGCGCCTTCATCTCGGCCTTCTTCACCGGCTCGCTGCTGATCGAGAACATCTTCTCGCTCGACGGCCTCGGCCTGCTCGGCTTCAAGTCGGTGATCGACCGCGACTATCCGGTGGTGTTCGCCACCCTCTACATCTTCTCGCTGCTCGGCCTGTTCGTCGGCCTTTTGTCCGACCTGATCTACACCTGGGTCGATCCGCGTATCGACTTCGAGCGGAGAGACATCTGATGGCCGAGGCCGCGATCGAAAGCGCGTCGGCGCCGCCCCGCAGGCCATGGCTGTCGCCGCTCAACCAGAGGCGATTGCAGAATTTCAAAGCCAACCGTCGCGGCTACTGGTCGCTCTGGATTTTCCTGCTGCTGTTCGTGCTGTCGCTGTTTTCCGAACTGATCGCCAACGACAAGCCGATCATCGCCTCCTACAAGGGCGAGATCCTGTTTCCGGTCCTGGTCGCCTATCCGGAGGAGAAGTTCGGCGGTTTCTATGCGGTCACCGACTATCGCGATCCGGTGATCCAGGACGAGATCAATGCCAATGGCTGGATGATCTGGCCACCGGTCCGCTACTCCTACCAGACGGTCAACAACGCCATTCCGGAACCGGCGCCGGCAAAACCGTCCTGGCTTTACGACAAGAACAAGCGTTGCGGCCAATACCCAAAGGGAGAGGCCGACGAGAACTGCGTCGTCGGCAACTGGAACTGGCTGGGCACGGACGACCAAGCCCGCGACGTGCTGGCGCGCGTGATTTACGGCTTCCGCATCTCGGTGCTGTTCGGCCTGATCCTGACGCTCGGCTCGTCGCTGATCGGCGTCGCGGCCGGCGCGGTGCAGGGCTATTTCGGCGGTTGGACCGACCTTCTCTTCCAGCGCTTCATCGAGATCTGGTCGGCGATCCCGGTGCTCTACCTTTTGCTGATCGTCTCGGCCATCCTGCCGCCGGGCTTCTTCATCCTGCTCGGCTTGATGCTGCTGTTCTCGTGGGTGGCGCTGGTCGGCGTGGTGCGGGCCGAATTCCTGCGCGCGCGCAACTTCGAATATGTCAACGCGGCGCGCGCGCTGGGCGTGCCGAACCTGACCATCATGTTCCGGCACCTGTTGCCCAACGCCATGGTGGCGACGCTGACCTTCCTGCCCTTCCTGCTCAGTGGCTCGATCTCGACGCTGACCTCGCTCGACTATCTCGGCTTCGGCCTGCCGCCAGGCTCGGCCTCGCTCGGCGAATTGCTGAAACAGGCGCAGCGCAACCTCAACGCCCCCTGGCTCGGCATTTCAGGCTTCATCGTCATCTCGGTGATGCTGTCCCTGCTGGTCTTCATCGGCGAGGCGACACGCGACGCCTTCGATCCGCGCAAGACGTTCAAATGAGCCAAGCCCTGCTGTCCGTCCAAGATCTGAGCGTCGCCTTCGCGCAGGGCGGCAAGCAATCGATCGCCGTCGACCATATCTCCTTCGACATCGCCAAGGGCGAGACGGTGGCCCTGGTCGGCGAATCGGGTTCGGGCAAATCGGTATCGGCGCTGTCGGTGCTGAAGCTTCTGCCCTATCCCGCCGCCAGCCACCCGTCGGGCAGGATCCTGTTCAGCGGCGCCGACCTGCTCGCCATGAACGAGAAGGCCCTGCGCGGCGTGCGCGGCAACAAGATCACCATGATCTTCCAGGAGCCGATGACCTCGCTCAACCCGCTGCACACGATCGAGCAGCAGATCGTCGAGGTGCTGCAGCTGCATCAAGGCATGCGCGATGCTCCGGCCCGCGCGCGCACGCTGGAGCTGCTCAACGAGGTCGGCATCCGCGATCCGCAAAAACGCCTCGACGCCTATCCGCACCAGCTCTCCGGCGGCCAGCGCCAGCGTGTCATGATCGCCATGGCACTGGCCAACGAGCCGGAACTGCTGATCGCCGACGAGCCGACGACGGCGCTCGACGTCACCGTGCAGGCGCAGATCCTGGAACTGCTGGCGAAGCTCAAAACCCGCAAGGGCATGTCGCTCTTGTTCATCACGCATGATCTCGGCATCGTGCGCCGGATCGCCGACCGCGTCTGCGTCATGACCAAGGGCAAGATCGTCGAGAGCGGTCCGACCAGGGAAATCTTCGCCAATCCGCAGCATGACTATACAAAGCATCTGCTGGCGGCCGAGCCGAAGGGCAAGCCGCCCACAGCCGACCCGGGCGCCAAATCCGTCATGACGGGCAAGGACATCAAGGTCTGGTTCCCGATCAAGAAGGGTTTCTTCCGCAAGACTGTCGACCATGTGAAGGCGGTCGACGGCATCGACGTCACCGTGCGCGCCGGCCAGACGCTCGGCGTCGTCGGCGAATCCGGCTCGGGCAAGACGACGCTCGGGCTGGCGCTCGCCCGGATGATCTCCTCGACCGGCACGATCAATTTCAACGGACGCGACATCAACCAGCTGTCCTTCAGCGCCATGCGGCCGCTGAGAAGCGAATTGCAGATCGTCTTCCAGGATCCGTTCGGATCGCTCAGCCCACGCCTGTCGGTCTCGGAGATCATCGAGGAAGGGCTGAAGATCCACGCGCCGAAACTCTCCGCCGACCAGCGCGACGACAAGGTCGTGGAGGTGCTGAAGGAGGTCGGCCTCGATCCGGAAACCCGTCACCGCTACCCGCATGAGTTTTCCGGGGGCCAGCGCCAGCGTGTCGCCATCGCCCGCGCCATGGTGCTCAACCCGCGCTTCGTCATGCTCGACGAGCCGACCTCGGCGCTCGACATGAGCGTGCAGGCGCAGGTGGTCGACCTCTTGCGCGGCCTTCAGGCCAAGCACAATCTCGCTTATCTCTTCATCAGCCACGACCTCAAGGTCGTCCGTGCCCTTGCAAACGACGTCATCGTCATGCGCAATGGCCAGATCGTCGAGGCGGGACCTTCCGCGCAGATTTTCAGCAGCCCGCAAACCGACTATACGCGGGCGCTGATGGCGGCGGCTTTCAAGATCGAGACGGCGCCGACCGGCGTGGTCAGCGAGTAGGCTTGGCTGGAGATACAGGGAAGAAAAATCCGAAAATGGAAAAAGGCAAAATCCTGCTTGCCGTCACGGCGTTTCATCCGCAGCGCTGGCACCAGCTGCTGGCGGCCGAACGTGAGGTGGTGCTGGAGCCGGCCGGCGCCAGCGACCCCTCGATCGCCTACGCGGTGGTGTGGAAGCACAAGCCGAACCTGCTCTCCGGATTGCCCAACCTGCGCGCCATCTTCTCGGTCGGCGCAGGTGTCGATCACATCTTTGCCGACCCCGGCCTGCCCGATGTGCCGATCGTCAGGGTCGTCGCCGACAATCTCACCCAGTACATGACCGAATATGTCGTCTGGCGGGTGCTCGATCACCATCGGCACGGCATGCTCTATCGGGCACAGCAGCCGAAGAAGACCTGGCATGAGCCGCTGCAGCGGCCGGCCGGCGACATCTCCGTCGGTATCATGGGCCTCGGTCACCTCGGCCGCGCCGCGGCGTCGGCGCTGCTTTCGCTCGGCTTCGCCGTCAATGGCTGGTCGCGCAGCGACAAGGCCATGAAGGGTGTTTCGACCTATGCCGGCGAGGCGGGGCTGATCCCGTTCCTCAACGCCACCGATATACTGGTGGTGCTGTTGCCGCTCACGCCGCAAACCCAAGGCATTGTCAATTACGGGCTGCTCAAGGAACTGCGCCGGCGCAACGGCCTTGGCGGCGCGGTGTTGATCAATGCCGGGCGTGGCCGCCTGCAGAAGGACGCCGACATCGTGCGCGCGCTGGACGACGGCACGCTGAAGGAAGCGAGCCTCGACGTGTTCGAAGTCGAGCCGCTGCCGAAGACCAGCCCGTTATGGAGCCATCCGAAAGTGTTCGTCACGCCGCACGCGGCGGCGACCTCGGACCCGGCCCATCTGGTGCCGATCATGCTTCGGCAGATGGACGCATTCGAGCGCGGCGATAAGCTCGAGAACCTGGTCGACCGCGAAGCGGGATATTAGCCGGGAGTCAAACCCCAGTCGCGAAAACACTGCTTGATCGCCCGCAGCGAAGACAGCCGCAGCTTCGGCAGCGCAAGCTCTTCGAACATCGCCTGGTATTTCTTGCGGTTTTTCGGCGTGGTGACGGCGATGTGGTGGATCATGTCCCATTTGACGCTGTCGCGCCCGCCTTCCAGGGCGCCTAGCCTGTCTTTCTCGAACAGCGTTCGCCTAAAATAGCGCAGAAGGCTCGACGCCGTGGAGATATCCAGCAGGATCAAGCCTGTTGCCCGCCGAAGGCGCTGCGGCATGCACACCGAGTAGTTGCCGTCCATCACCCAGCGCTCGCCAGCTATCGCGGAATCGTGCAGGGCGATGAATTCGTCCCTCGGGCGCTGCTCCCAATCCGTGTTGGGCAGATGGAAGAGCAGATCGAGGTGAACGGCTTGCAAGCCGCGCTTGCGCGCGATCGCGTCGGCAAGGGTAGACTTGCCGCTGTTGGACGGTCCCAGGATAACGATGCGGTCGCCGAGGTCCGAGAGGTTCATCGGTTGGACTTTCAAGCGCAGTCAAACGCTCGGCGATCCGGCCGAGCGTTAAAATATCGAATGTAGGCTTCTCAGGAAGGCTTCGAGCCGGGCAGCCCGAACGTCTCCTTCTTCTTCGGCTTGCCGCAGTCGCGGCGGTCGATCGAGCGGCTCATGGCGTCGATCTCGCCGCTCGCCTTGTTGCTGGCGCGCTGCGCCTTGGAGCGCGTGTCCGGCATAAAAGGACCGAAGCCCATCGCCGGGTTGGAGAAACCCGGCTTGGCGGTGACAGGCAGATTGTTCTGCTGCGCCAACTGATTGCGCTGCGCCAGCAATTGGTCGCAAGGCACATCGTCATACTGCAACGAGGACTGGACATCCTCGTCCTGACGCTCGGCCATCGACGTGCCGCCGACGCAGCCGGCAACCGTCAGGCAGGATGCCAACGCAACCATGGTCCAGCGCATGGATATCTCCTTGCGACGTTCGCCCCCCTGTAACCCGACATGCGATTCGGGCTTTTTGGGGGGCAGAGAATTAATACAACGTCGGCGGGACAGCACCCCCCTCTGTCCTGCCGGACATCTCCCCCTAAAGGGGGGAGATTGGCAGTTTCGGCCTGCCGCTCTTCCTGCAGCGTTGGCGATTGGCGAAAGCCGCCGCGACATCCGATCTCCCCCCTAGCGGGGAGATGGCCGGCAGGCCAGAGGGGGTGGGACGGATCGCGGCGTTGGCGATCCTTTACACCGGATGTCCTTTCCCGGCCACGATGACAAGACCCTCGACCGGATCGCGCCGGTCGTGCCGGATGACCATGCTTTCCAGCGACAGGACCGCAAGCCCGTTGGCGCAAAGCACGCGCCGCGCATAGGCCTCGGAATGGGCATAACGCCGTGATGGCAAAAGGGCGAAATCACCGCCGCCGGCAAGCGTCTCGAGCGAAAAGGCGAATATGCCATCCTCGGCAAGCACGGTCGCAACCGCGCCGACGATGCGTTCGAGGGCGCCCAGATAGATGAATACGTCGGCAGCGACCACGAGGTCGGCTCTGTCGCCGGTGTGGGAGAAATGCTGAAGGTCGGCCTTGGCCAGCAGGTCGTAGATGCCCTTGGCTTTCGCCTTCCTCAGCATGCCGGCCGAGATGTCGTAGCCTTCCAGCCGGTCGACGAAAGGGCGCAGCCTTTCGCCCATCAGGCCGGTGCCGCAGCCGAGATCAAGCGCCAGCCGGAACCGGCCGGGCCTTGCCGTGCCGATGGAGCGACCGAGAAAGTCCGGCAGCCCGTATCCGAGCTTCTTGACGAGCGAGTCCTCGAAGCCGTCGGCATAGTGATCGAACAAGGTCTCGACAAAGGCGCTTGGCGGCGCCGCCGCGGCTGGCGCCTTGCCGATCAGTTGAAGCTTGAGCGCGGCGCCCAGGCGATCCGCGGGCTCGAGCTTCAGGGCCATGGCCCAGGCTTGCGCGGCCTGGTCGAGCAGGCCAGCCACTTCCTGCATCTCGCCGAGGCGAAACCAGCCCGCGGCCCAGCGCGGCGCCAGTTCCAGCGCGCCGAGCAGAAGCTCCGCCGCCTGCGCGGGCTCGCCCGAGGCGAGCAGCGTCTCGGCGAAATCGGCGCGACGGTCGGCATTCAGATCGCCCGACGAGGCCTGGAGCGGTTTCATCTCTTGAAGGATCCCACCGGCAAGGCGGGCCGGCGAAGGGTTCCATAGCATGATCCCGAAAAGTGGGAACGGTTTTCGGAGAGAGATCATGCTCCAACAAAGAGTTGGATCGTGATGGCGTTTCAACGAAACGCCATCGCGATCCAAGATGAGTCAGCAGTCTCTTGCAACAGGCTTCCCGCGCGGAATTTAGCCACTATCTTGGAGCGATGCGCGCCAGCGAACTGCTCAAATCCCGACCGGAAGGCCTCTATTGCCCGCCCGGCGATTTCTTCGTCGACCCGGTGCGGCCCGTCGAGCGAGCGCTGATCACGCACGGCCATTCCGACCATGCGCGATCCGGCCACCAGTCGGTGCTGGCCACGCAAGAGACGCTCGACATCATGGGGCTGCGCTATGGCGAGGATTTCGCCGGAACGACGCAGGCAGCAGTGTTTGGCAAAACACTCGACATCAATGGCGTCGCCGTCACCTTCCATCCGGCCGGGCACGTGCTGGGCTCGGCGCAGATCTGCGTCGAGCACCGGGGCATGCGTATCGTCGCCTCCGGCGACTACAAGCGGCAAAAGGATGCCACCTGCCTGCCGTTCGAACCTATCCGGTGCGATGTCTTCATCACCGAGGCGACTTTCGGCCTGCCTGTGTTCCGTCATCCGCCGGACCATGAGGAGATCGCCCGCGTGCTCAAATCGGCGGCGCAATTTCCCGAGCGCTCGCATCTGATCGGCGCCTATGCGCTCGGCAAGGCGCAGCGCGTGATGCGGCTGTTGCGCGACGCCGGCTACGACAGGCCGATCTATATCCATGGCGCGCTGGCCAAGCTCAGCGAATATTATCAGGGCCAGGGCATCGATCTCGGCAAGCTCGAGCCGGCGACGGTCGAGAGCGGCAGCAAGGCCGATTTCGCCGGTGCCATCGTCGTCGGCCCGCCGTCGGCCTTCGCCGACCGCTGGGCGCGGCGTTTTCCGGACCCGATCTCGTGCTTCGCCTCGGGCTGGATGCGCATCCGCCAGCGCGCCAAGCAAGGCGGCGTCGAGCTGCCGCTGATCATTTCCGACCATGCCGATTGGGACGAGCTGATCATCACGATCAAGGAGACGGGCGCACAGGAAATCTGGGTGACGCATGGCCGGGAGGAAGCGCTGGTGCGCTGGTGCGAGCTGGAGGGCATCGCCGCGCGGCCGCTGCATCTCGTGGGGTATGAGGACGAGGGCGACTGATGGAACGGTGTTCGCCAATCGTCGCCGCTGAGTTCTACGGCGCCCGCCTCTGTCCTGCCGGACATCTCCCCCTCAAGGGGGGAGATTGGCAGCTTCAGCGCCGGCGCATCTCCCGCGGCGCCGGAGATTGGCGAAAGCCGGCGCGACATCCGATCTCCCCCCTTGAGGGGGAGATGGCCGGCAGGCCAGAGAGGGGGGCCTCGCGCCGGCTTTCGCTATCGATCAGGCCTACCCAGCCATGAACCGCTTCGCCGAGCTCCTCGACCGCCTGGTGCTGACGCCGTCGCGCAACGGCAAGCTGACGCTGCTGACTGACTACTTCCGCAGCGTCGAGGACCCCGATCGCGGGCTGGCGCTGGCGGCCATCACCGGCGATCTCAACATAGCGGCGGTCAAGCCCGCGATGCTGCGCGCGCTGGTGGTCGAGCGCATGGACCCGGTGCTGTTCGGCTATTCCTATGACTATGTCGGCGACCTCGCCGAGACGGTGTCGCTGGTCTGGCCGCAACCGCAAGGACATATCCCCAACCATGCGCCGACGCTGGCCGAGGTGGTCGGCAGGCTGCAGGCAGCAAGCCGCTCCGACGGACCGAAAGTGCTGGCGCGGCTGCTCGACGACGCCAGCATCTCGGCGCGCTTCGCCATCATCAAGCTGGTGACCGGCGGCTTACGCATCGGCGTGTCGGCCAGGCTCGCCAAGCAGGCGCTGGCCGACCTCGGCCAGGTCGACGTCGCCGAGATCGAGGAACTCTGGCACGGGCTGGCGCCGCCTTACACCGAGCTGTTCGCCTGGCTGGAAGGCCGGGCGGAAAAGCCGAGGAGTGCCGCGCTTGCGCTGTTCCGGCCGGTGATGCTTTCCAATGCCGTAGACGACGGCGATCTCGCAAAGCTCGACCCGGCAGACTACGCGGCGGAATGGAAGTGGGACGGTATCCGCGTGCAGGCGGTGTGCGAAGGCGGCGTCCGCCGGCTCTATTCGCGCACTGGCGACGACGTGTCCGGCGCCTTCCCGGACGTTGCCGCGGCGATGAATTTCGAAGCGGCGCTGGACGGTGAGCTGCTGGTCGGCGACCCGCGCGAGGCGACGGGTACGTTTTCGGACCTGCAGCAGCGGCTGAACCGCAAGAGCGTCTCGCCGAAGATCCAGCAGCAATATCCGGCCTTCATGCGCTGCTACGACGCGCTGCAGATCGACGGCGAGGATTTGCGCGCGCTGCCCTTCGCCGAGCGCCGCAAGCGCCTCGAGGCCTTCGTCGGGACGCTCGATCCCCGCCGCTTCGACCTGTCGCCCCTTGTCGCGTTTCCCGATTGGGAAACGCTTGAGAAGCTTCGCCAGGCGCCGCCGCACCCGATCATCGAGGGGGTGATGCTGAAGCGCTGGGATTCACCCTATCTCGCCGGCCGGCCTAAAGGGCCCTGGTTCAAATGGAAGCGCGATCCGCACACCATCGACGCGGTGCTGATGTATGCGCAGCGCGGCCACGGCAAGCGCTCCAGCTTCTATTCCGACTACACGTTCGGCGTCTGGTCCGGCCCCGAGGGCTCGGAAGAGCTGGTGCCGGTCGGCAAGGCCTATTTCGGCTTCACCGACGAGGAGCTGAGAGAGATCGACAAATATGTGCGCGACAACACGATCGAGCGTTTCGGGCCGGTACGCTCGGTGCGCGCCGACCGCCGGAACGGCCTGGTGCTGGAGGTGGCATTCGAAGGCCTCAACCGCTCGACCCGGCATAAATCGGGCGTCGCGATGCGCTTTCCCCGCATCTCACGGCTGCGCTGGGACAAGCCGGCGGCGGAAGCCGACCGCATCGAGACGCTGCAGGCGCTGCTGGATGGCTAAGAGCTAAAATCCGATGCGGGCGCGGTTGGGGATTGCTGCGCCCGCATCGATAGGTAAGCGCAGTCACTCCGCGATCGAGACGCGGATGTCGTAGATATCGACGGACTTGCCCTGCTGGTCGAAGTCGGAGTTGACGGCGATGGTGCCGGCGGCGCCCGGATGCTTGTCCGGGAACCGCACATCGAACAGATATTCGTTGCGCTCGTGGCCGACCGCGTAGCGTTTGCGGCCGCAATCGCCAAGATCGCCGAAATTGCAGTCGACCGAGATCTGCGTCTCCTTGCCCTCTTCCGAGCGGGCGATGATGTCGAACATGGCATGCTTGCCGGCAAGCTTCTCCAGCACGCCCTGGCCGACATCGAAGGCAATGGCCGAGCCCGAGGCGCCCGAGCGGATGCGCAGGAACTGGCCGGTATCGTCCTTCATCACCTCGGCGGCGGCGTCGGACGGCGCGCTGACATGGGTCGGATCGGCGGGCGAGAAGACGTTGATCCAGTTCTTCGACTGGTCCGCCTCGCCTGGCTTCTGGGGCGAGCCGGGTTCGGCCGGCTGCGAGGAATCCTCGTCGTCCAGCGTCGGCGTCGGTTCCGGCGGACCGGTGTTGAGCTCGGCCGCCGTCTTGAACACACCGGTCTGCTTGGCGAAATAGAGGCCGATTCCGGCGGCCGCGAGCAGCGTCGCGACGACAAAGATGGCGGTGAGCGGCAGGCGCCGGCCCCTAATGCGCCGCTCGTCACGGTCGGGCGCAACCTGGGCGCCGTTGCCGACCGGAGCGCCCGGCGAATCATCTAATGACGGCGCATCGGGAAGCGCCGTCTCGTCCGGCATGATGTCGGGCACGCGCGGCAGCACGCGCGAACGCGGCTGGTCCGAGGCGTCGGGCTGGACCGGGCCGTCGACGGTGATCGAGGGCGAGGGTGCCGATTGCGACGGCGGCAACGGCGCGTCGACCGACGGCGCTGCCGATCCGGCCGGCGCTTCGACACGGGGATCCGGCGCGCCATTGCCGGCCGGCGCGACGTTTTCCGGCGGCAGCGTCACGTCGGGCACTGCCGGCAGGAACTCCGATTCGATCTCGGTGATCTTGGCCTGCACCGCCTTGCGGCGGCTGATGGCGGCCTCGACGGTTATGTTCGGATTGGCCTGCAGGACGCGGTCCAGCGCGGCAAAGGCCGATCGATAGACCTTCTCGCGGAACGCCCGGTCCTCGGCATTGCCCTTCTCGAAGGCATTGCGGATCGCTTTCTCGATGGGGTCCAAGCGAGCTCCCTCTGCGCGTTCGCTCACGGTTCCTGATCGGTAGCGCAGCCGACCAATCAATCAACGGCGAGCGGCTGCCTTGCCGGCCAAAGCCATTTCGGCATTTTTTGTTGAAGAATCAACATTTTTCGTCACCGCCGGCGCGACCGCGCCGGCCAGCCAGGTGCAAAGGACGGCCGGCCCGCACGCCGCCGCGGGCAACGCCTGCGCCCGTCGCGCGGTAACCGTAGATCGGAATTGCCGCCGACGAGGCCGGAATTCACCGCTGCCCATCTTGAATTAGCGAGCGGTTGAGTCTATCACCCAGCCCATTCTGGAAGCCTGACGCTTCCCGGGCCGCTTTAGCTCAGTTGGTAGAGCACATCATTCGTAATGATGGGGTCGCGTGTTCGAGTCACGCAAGCGGCACCAAAACTCCCGACAATTAGGATCGCTTCCGCGGATATTGCGGCACGACCTTATTTGGGCGTGAGTCCCCAATAAGGACATTCGCCCAATCCTTACTGCGCGACGTCAGCAGGACTCCAGAAGCGTGCGGGGGTTCCCTTTTCCTGCGCTGCCATTCGCGCTCTCAATCTTTTTCAGGATCTTCCTTCTCCCCTCTCCCATTGCTGTTTCCGTCCAAACAAGGACGCTCCGGGGGCGGCGTGTCACCTTCCCTTGAGGGCAAGGCTTTCTTTCCCTAACGGAATAAGGGGCTATATCTTTTGTCCCTTCGGACCAATGCGTTTGGCAGGACAGACCTCGGTCGATTGTGGGCTAGCGGGCAAATCAGACAGTCTCGCGATCGCACCGGCTGATAACCCCAAGCCCCCCGCCCATCGGTCGGTGCATGCCCGGCTTGCGGACCTCAAAATCCTAACCACAAAAAGCAAGCCGGGCTTCCATCCCGCGTGCCCGCGCCGAGACGCAAATTGTCGGAAATGCGATGAGGAGTTGGACGGTCTATCACGTCGATTTCGGAGCTGGCGGCAAAAGCCCGCTTCTGACGGAGATCGGAAGCGTTGAAGCAGATAATCTTCTGGCGGCGGTGATGAAGGCACAGGCATTGTGGCCCGATGAAAGGTCCATGACTGTCCGCCCGGCCGGAGAAGACGGCCCGTCGACAAAGCCGCCAGTTCCACAGCGCGACACCGATTGAACCCGAGGAGGGAGCAGGCCGCGAGTTTCGGCTCCAAAGCCTTGGCGGCCATGCATTCAGCGCTATCCGGCGTGTTGCGCGCGGCGCCAGTTTTCCACGCCTTCCCAGCCTGCACCACTTCACATGCGCATCTCGGCCATTGTCGGGAATCGTTGTTGGTGGGAAACTCCTCTTGTCAGCATGGGAGGTCAAAATGCCCAATAGTTTCAAGACCGGAGACGTCGTCAGGCTGAAATCCGGAGGCCCGGAAATGA
The DNA here is from genome assembly GCF_033977215.1 of Mesorhizobium humile. Taxonomy (NCBI): domain Bacteria; kingdom Pseudomonadati; phylum Pseudomonadota; class Alphaproteobacteria; order Hyphomicrobiales; family Phyllobacteriaceae; genus Mesorhizobium; species Mesorhizobium humile. The sequence continues at coordinate 5,593 of NZ_JAVIIV010000013.1, read as the reverse complement.
CAATCAGCGACGGTGCGGCTTCCGGCACGTATCTGTGCCACTGGTTCAACCGCGAAGGCGATGTCTGGACCCCGCAGCATGCGGGCTTCAAGCCGGACCAACTTGTGGCGGTCGACCACCCGAGATAGTCGTCGCTTTCCGTCCTTCAGGGATGCTCCGGTCCGGCCGGGCCGGATGCAGTGGACTTTTGTCCGGTCGAAAAAGAACCGACGGATTTTGCTCCGCCTCGCGTTTAACGGCTGAAGCGTGGCCGCCCAATGGCCGCGCCCAACCGGAGACGAGAGCATGATCCGCCAAACGATGTTCGTCGTTGCCTTTGGTTTGCAGACCGCGGCCGCGGTCGCCCAGACGACGACGCCGACCCCTGCCCCCGTGCCGGCCCAGGCGGCCCCGGACAGCTCGGCCGCCGCCACGGACAAGTCCGGCCTGACGCTGGAAAAATTCGAGGCGCGCCGCGAAAAGGCGTTCATGCGGGCCGACACCGACAATGACGGCAAGGTCAGCCTCGCCGAATGGACCGCTTTCCAGACCGGACGCAAGGCCAAGGGCGATCCGGCCAAATCCTTCGCGCGCATGGACGCCAACAAGGACGGCTTCGTCGACAAGGGCGAGCTCGATGCCTTCCTCGCCAAGCGCTTCGCCAGGCTCGACAAGAACGGCGACGGCGTGCTCGGCGCCGACGAGAGGCCGGGCCACAAATCCGCTCCCAATCAGGAGCAATGACCAAGAGGCTATGCCGCATAATGACAGTCGCGAGCGCCCGGGTTGATGGGCGCCGATCCGGACGAGGAACTGGTACGCCGCATCGGCGCCGGCGACCCCGCCGCCGTGCAGGCGATGGTAGCGCGCAAGCTGCCGCGCCTCCTGGCCCTGGCCGCCCGGATGCTCGGCGACGCGGCGGAGGCCGAGGACGTCGCCCAGGAGACCTTCGTGCGCATCTGGCGCCATGCCTCCGGCTGGCGCCACGGGCAGGCGCGCTTCGACACCTGGATCCACCGCGTCGCGCTCAACCTTTGCTACGACCGACTGCGGCGCCGACGCGAATGGACGACGGACGAGCTGCCGGAGGTGGCCGATGAAGCGCCGCTTCCCGATGCGATGCCGGGCGACGAAGAGCGCAGGGTCAACCAGGCGCTGCAGCGCATCGCGCCGCGCCAGCGCGAGGCGATCGTGCTGGTGTATTATCAGGAGCTGTCCAACATCGAGGCCGCCGGCGCCATGCAGGTCAGCGTCGATGCGCTGGAAAGCCTGCTCGCGCGGGGCCGTCGCTCGCTGCAGGCCATGCTCACGGGAGATGGCGATGACTGAGACCTCGAAGGGACTGCGAATTCCAAGGACCGCGGCGTGGGGGGCCACGTCAAAACGGTGGAAGGGGGAAAGAGATGGCTAAGAAACCTATCGCAAGACCGATGGATGCCGGGCGCTTCGCCGCGCTGGCGGATGCCTATGGCGGCGCGTTGCACCGCTGGCCGCCGGCTGACCAGGCCGCGGCGATGCCGTTTGCCGAGACCGACGAGGGTCGCGCCATCCTGGCGCGTGCCGGCAGGCTCGACGCCGTGCTCGACCGGCATCGGGTCGAAGCGCCCAGCCCGGCTCTGCATCGCGCGATTGCCGCCCACGCCGCGACCGAGGTCAGGCAGCAGCGCCGCCACCGGTTCTGGTGGCTGGGCTTCGGGCTTGCCGGTGTCGGCCTGGCCGGCGCCGTGGCAGGGCTGGCGCTGGTGACCGTCGTTGCCCCGGACGCTCCCTCCGACCACTATGTGATGGACGCCAATGCGACGTCGTTCGGCGATGCCGGTCCCGACGCCGACCAGGCCGAGGAGGACCTATGAACCCCCGTCTCGTCGCGGCATCCCTGGTGCTGAATGTTTTTCTGATCGGCGCGGTGGCCGGCGGCGCCGGCTGGTTGATCGGCAAATCCAATCCGGGCTTTTCGCTGGAATCGGCAGGCGGCCGGCTGCCCTCCGCCGACCGCAAGATCTTCCGCCAGGCGCTGCGCGAGGTACGTCGCGAGTCCCGCGACGTGATCCTCGATGGACAGGCCGCGCGGCGCGAGGCTGCGAACCTCCTGCAGCAGCCGACCCTCGACAGCAACGCGCTTGCCGCGGCGCTGGAGCGAGCGCGCAATGCCGATGTCACCGTGCGCACCCGGCTCGAGCAGCGCATCATCGCATTCGCCGCGTCGAGCTCACCGGAGGACCGCCAGTTGCTGGCCGACGCCTTGCTGCGGCGTGCCGGCAGGCAGCCGCCCGCAAAAAAATCGCCATAGGCAGCGACGGAAAGGGCGAGCACGCCCCGTTCAAGGGAAAGAGGGACAGGCCTGCGACCGCCTTCGGCGGCGGCAGGTTCTCTTCAACCTCGAAACTTTCGGGAGTATCCCATGAACCGTCTGACAAAATATTCGATCGCGGCCGCGCTCGCCATCGGCGGAACGGCCGCCGCAAGCGCCGCCTCGGCGATGCCGATCGCTCCGGTCGCGCCGGCGCCGGCAATGATAGAGCACGTCGCCTGGGGCTGCGGTCCGGGCTGGCATCCCAACCACTGGGGCCGCTGCGTCCCCAATCGTCACGTGATCTATCCAGGCTATTATTACTGGGGCGGACCGCGCGTCTATATCGGCCCGGTCTGGCACCCCTATCACCGCTGGCACCACTGGCGCCGCTGGTGATCGCCCGCTCATGACGCCGGTGCTGCGGCCGGCGTCATGAGCGCCCTTCCCGATCCATGCATAATTCGGAACGGAGGCTTCGTTGGCCGCACCGGTTTCAAAGTCCGTGTCGCCGGATCCCGCGCTGCTGACGCTTCACCGCTTCGGCCTCGGCGCAAAAGCCGGCGACGACCTCGGCAAGATCGCCGCCGATCCGCGCGGCTATCTCAAGGCCGAGCTCAAACTGCAGGACATCGCGCTCATTTCCCCCGACGACCCGAAGAATGCCGGGCTGCTGGACAGCACCGCGGCAATCCAGGCCAGCATGACGGCGGCGATGGAGCGCAAGGCGGCGCGGAATGAGAAGGCGGCGGCCGCGATACAGCCGACAGCCATGCAAGACCCGGCCGGCTCGGCCGGGACAAAAGCCAAGCCAATGGTGCCGCGTGTCGAGGCCGATATCTATCGCGACGAAGCGCAGGCCCGTTTCGACAAGGCGCTCGCCGCGACACCCGGTTTCGTGGAACGGCTGGTCGGCTTCTGGACGAACCATTTCTGCGTCTCCGTCGCCAAGGCGCCAGTCGTGCGGGCATGCGCCGGCGCCTTCGAGCGCGAGGCGATCCGGCCCTTCGTGCTCGGCCGCTTCGCCGACATGCTTTTGGCCGTCGAGCATCATCCGGCCATGCTGTTCTATCTCGACAACCAGCAGTCGATCGGGCCGGACTCGCGCGCCGGCAAGCGGCGCGGCCGCGGCCTCAACGAGAATCTCGCCCGCGAGATCCTGGAATTGCACACGCTGGGCGTCGGCAGCGGCTATGCCCAGGCCGACGTGACCAGCTTCGCCGGCATGCTGACCGGCTGGACGATGGCTGGACGCGAGGGGCGGCTTGGAGAGCCGGGCACCTTCGTCTTCAACGCCAATGCCCATCAGCCAGGCAAGGCGGTTCTGCTCGGCAAGACCTATCCCGACGGCGGCATGGGCCAGGCGGAGGCGGCGCTCAACGACATTGCCCGCCATCCAGCGACCGCGCAGCACATCGCCACCAAGCTTGCCCGCCATTTCATCGCGGACGATCCGCCGCCGGCGGCTGTCGCCCGCCTTGCCGCGGTCTTCACCAAGAACGACGGCGACCTGCGCTCGATCGCATTGACGCTGATCGAGATGCCCGAAGCCTGGTCGACGCCGCTCACGAAGCTTCGCTCGCCATTGGACTATGTCGTCGCGCTGCGGCGGGCGGTCGGCGCCACCGCCGGCAACGAACCGCAACGATCGCTTCGCTGGCTGAGCGTGCTCGGCGAACCGCTTTGGCAGCCGCCGGGGCCGAACGGCTTTCCCGACCGGACGGACGCATGGGCTTCCGCCGAGGGCCTTAAGACGCGCCTGGACATCGCCTGGCAGGCCGCGAAGCAAGCGGACGACATCGGCGACCCCGACGAGACGCTGGCGTCGCTGATCGGCCCGTCCGTCTCGGCCGAGACGCGGCAGGCGATTTCGCGCGCGGAGTCCAAGCAGCAGGGCCTGGCGCTGCTGTTGATGGCGCCAGAATTCCAGCGACGGTAATTCCAGCGCCGGTGACCTAGCAATGGAGATGCGGCCATGAGCCTTCTTTGCGAAACTCCCAACCTCTCCCGCCGCGCTATCTTGATGACCGGCGGCGCGCTGTTTGCCTGGGCCTATCTGCCGCGCTTTGCCCGCGCCGCCGACAATCGCGACCCGCGCCTGATCGTCATCGTGCTGCGCGGCGCGCTGGACGGGCTGTCGACAGTCGGGCCGGTCGGCGATCCCGACTATGCCGGCCTGCATGGCGACATCGCGCTTTCGCTCTCAGGCGCCAACGCGGCATTGCCGCTCGACGGTTTCTTCGCCGTCAATCCGGCAATGCCGGTGTTTGCGCGCCTGTTCAAGGCGAGCCAGGCCGCAGTGGTGCATGCGGCCGCGACCGGCTATCGCGACCGCTCGCATTTCGACGGCCAGGACGTGCTGGAAAGCGGCCTGCCCGGCCCCGGCAACGCAACCACCGGCTGGCTCAACCGGGCTTTGGCCAGCCTGCCGGCGGGCGAGCGCGTGGCGAAGCTCGGCGGTCTGGCGGTCGGGCCGTCGACGCCGCTGGTGATCCGCGGCGCCGCCCCCGTGCTCGGCTGGGCGCCACAGGCCCTGCCGACGCCCGGCGACGCGCTCGCCGAACGCGTGCTTGACCTCTACAACCATCGCGACCCGGTACTGGCGGCAGCACTGCAGAAAGGCCTCGACGCCGACCGGATGGCGATGGGCGACCAGCTCAACGGCGAGACCATGAAGCCGAAAGGCGGCCTCGCCAACGCCGCCGGCATGCGGCAGTCGGCACAGGGCGCGGCGAGGCTGATGGCGGCCGATGACGGGCCGCGCATCGCCGCGCTCGCCTTCGACGGCTGGGACACCCATGTCAACGAAGGCGGCGCCACCGGCCGGCTCGCCAATCTGCTCGGCGGCCTCGACGGCGCCTTCGAGGAATTCGAGAAGGGGCTCGGCGAACGCTGGAAGGATACGGCTGTCGTCGCCATCACCGAGTTCGGGCGCACCGCGCGCATCAACGGCACGGTCGGCACCGATCACGGCACCGGCACGGTGGTGCTTTTGGCCGGCGGCGCGATCAAGGGCGGCCGCGTCATCGCCGACTGGCCGGGCCTGAAGCCGGCGCAGCTCTACGAGCAACGCGACCTCGCGCCGACCAGCGATGTGCGCGCGGTGCTGAAGGGCCTGTTGGCCGACCAGTTCGGACTGTCGCCGGCCGTGCTTGGCGACAAGGTGTTTCCGGAGTCGGCGGCGGTGAGGCCGATGCGAGATTTGGTGGTGTGAGCTTCGACTTGGTCCATCGGCGGGAGGCATCCTGTCAATTCGTCATGTATGGACGGCCCCTCTTGGGCAAGAGGCAAAATAGCGGCGACGGCTTAAGTCTGGAGCGGTCA